>NZ_JBFAKH010000015.1:0-134039 GCF_040655635.1 Streptomyces sp. NPDC050388 | reverse complement strand
CAGCGGCTCGATCAGCGCCCACAGGTCGTCGTCGATCTCCCAGGGCTTGGGGCGGGACATCACACACCTCCCGATCGGCACGAACTCGCACCAGTGCACCCAGAATAATGCAAACACCCTATTTTGTTAGGGGCTCTAACGCCACCGACCCTAGCCCGCAACACCGACAGCCGACGGTCCCGCCCTTGCCCCCGGTGCACCGCCTCCAGCCCGTCGGCGAGGGCTGACCAAACATTGGACTTCGGCAGCACCCGGTCCCCCTAATCGTGTAGAGCACATTCATGGTCCCGAAGCAAGTACCCAGGTGCTCTCGTAACTCAGCGACATCGCTTTCCCGGGGAACGGGACGTCTTCACCGCTGAGAAACAGCTGCTCTCAATACTCGGATCTGGCACAGAGCTTGGGGAGCCGTCACGGCGAGTCACCGATGCGGCATCTTCCACGCCCTGGACGACGTGCTCGGCCTGGATCTGCCCTGCAGGCGGTCCGGGAGGAGACGGTGAGGGACACCTGGGAGCACGCTAGGCTGCGATTCTTCGGCGGATGGGGGCATGGCATGTGGCAGCGGGGGATAAGGGTGGTCGTGCTCGGCGCGGCCCTGGTGGTCCTCGCCGGCTGCGGTTCCAAGACCGCCGAGACCGATGCGGAGGCGACAAATGTGGCCACGGCCGCCGCCTGGACGCTCGCCGCTCCGATTCGCATCGACGGCGTCCGTGCCGCCGACGGCGGCCGGTCTCTGGTGGTCGATGCCGAAGTGCCCGACGGGGCACGCGACTGCGTGCGCAGCCTGCGCGGTGAGCTCGACACCGTCGAACACGGCACGGTATACGTGAAGGTCACGTACGAGACCCGTTCCCAGGACCAGGACTCCGGCTGCACCGGCACGCGGCGGGTCAAAGCGACGGTGAAGCTGGGCGAGCCCCTGGGCTCCCGCAGGGTCATGGTGAACAGCATGGACGTGTATACCCCCGTCGGTGCCACGCCACCCGCCCTGCGGCAGTGCGGTGAGAACGGCTGCGACCCCACGCCGCCGCGTTGCACCTCGTCCTCGTACCGACAGGCGGTCAACGACACGGACATCCCCAAGCACACGAGCTGGGAGGAACGCAGCTGCGACGACACGTGGCTGGTGCTGGACCTGTCGACCCGGATGGGGCCGGCGTGCGGTGACGCCGGTGACGGATGCTCCTCCTCTGGTGTCTCCCAGCGCTGGTTCTACCAGGCCGAGTCCTCGGGCTGGCGGCCGGTCGCCACGAACGGCGATGCGGGGTGCGGCGGGATCCACAAAGTCCTGCCGGAATTGCCCGAGCACCTCTGTGCGTCGCTGCCGCGTCTCGACCGCGGCTGATCCCCCGAGCCTGCGGCTGCTTGGTTACTGGAGCAGGATCAGATCATTTTGCGGAGTAGTTCGAATCCGGCCCGCCCGTAGAGCTGCCTTTTGATCTTTTTCGTCCGACGGCTCTCGGTTCGAACGACCAGTGACCCGCCGTGACAGCTCCCCAAGATCTTTGTCAGATCCCAATATTCACCCACAAAGCCAGACATGGCGAACATGCACGCCACGTGAAACACCAGGTCAAGGCTGCAAAACTCGCTGATGAGGTCGGAAAACTGGAGTGCAACCCGTCCGGGCAGTGGGCGTGGCTGGAACCGGAGACCGGGCTGCCGATGGTGGCGGCGATGGCGGATCTCCTGGAGAGGAAGACGGCATGAACGACAAGGAGCTGAGGGCAGGGCTCGTCGAGCGGCTGACCGCCGACGGCCACCTGCGGACCGGGCCCTGGCGGGAGGCCGTGTCCGCGGTACCGCGCCACGCGTTCCTGCGCGGAGGCTTCTTCCAAGAGGTCGACGGCTCGACACCCACCGCCTGGAGCCCGGTCATGCCGGACGATCCGCGGTGGCTGGAGGCCTGTTACGACGACGTCTCCCTGGTGACGCAGGTCGCCGGGACCGTCGTACCCGGGGACGTCCGCGGGGAGATCATGCGCGCTCCCACCTCGTCCAGCACCCTGCCCGGCCTGGTCGTACGCATGCTGGAGGACCTTCGGGTCGACGCAAGCCACCGCGTCCTGGAGATCGGCACGGGCACCGGGTACTCCACCGCCCTGATGTGTCACCGGCTCGGTGACGACGCGGTGACCTCCGTCGAGGTCGACGAGGACGTGTCCACCCGCGCCCGCGCCGCGCTGGGGCACTGCGGGTTCGCCCCGGACCTGATCGTCGGCGACGGCCTCGCCGGGTACAAGGACGGAGCTCCCTACGACCGGGTGATCGCCACCTGCGGGCTCCTCACCGTCCCCCGCGCGCTGATCGAGCAGGCCCGCCCCGGCGGGATCGTGCTCGTCACCCTCTGCGGCTGGCTGTACTCCTCCGAACTGGCCCGGTTCACGGTCCACGAGGACGGCACGGCATCCGGCCGCTTCCTCGGCGGGCAGGTCTCCTTCATGCTCGCCAGGCCACACCTGCCGCCGCCGCTGGGGCTGCTCCCCGACCTCGACGAGGGCGACGAACGGCAAGCGGTCTTCGGTACCGACGCGATCGACGACTGGACCACCCGGTTCGTCGCCCAACTCGCCGCGCCCCGCGCCCAACACGTCACCCTCACCCGCGACGGCCGCACGGAGCACCTGTTCCTCGACGCCGACACCGGCGCCTGGGCGGTGCTGCGGGAGCACGACGGCCGGTGGACGGTCCGGCAGGGCGGGCCGTCCCGCGTCTGGGACGCCGTCGAGGCACACATCACCCGCTGGCGCGGCGCCGGGGCTCCGCCGCTGGAACAGTTCGAGATCACCCTCACCTCCGAACAGCCGACGATCACCTGGCCGGACCGCTGGTCTGTCTCCCCCGCATGCGCTCCGACGAGACCCCGGAAACCGATCGCCCCATCACGCAGGTCCTGGTGTCCTGAGTCGGGAACTCGCTTCAGATACCCAGACTCAGGACACTGGATGATCGATTCCAGGGGATCGATGCGTGCACAAGGCGAGGGAAGTGGGCAGCCGGAGTGCTGCAGACCATGTGCCGTAGGAGGCCGGAAGGTAGCTTGAGGCCATGGAACAGCGCATCAGTCTGGTCACCCTGGGAGTTGCAGATCTGGCCCGTGCCCGAAGTTTCTACGAAGCATTGGGCTGGCGGGGCCAGGAGGTCGAGGAGACCGTCTTCTTTCAGGCCGGCGGTCTCGGTCTGGTGCTGTGGGGGCGTGACAAGCTCGCCCGCGACAGCGGATTCGAGGAGGGGCCCTCGACCGGTTTCGGAGGGATCGCTCTCGCACACAATGTGCGGTCCCGGAGCGAAGTCGATGCGCTCCTGTCCGAGGCCGAGCGGGCCGGCGGCAGGGTCACCAAGACAGCAGTCGAGTCCCTCCACGGCTTCTACTCGGGGGCCTTTACCGACCCGGACGGTCATCCGTGGGAGGTCGCTCACAACCCGGGCTTTCCGCTCGCCGAGGACGGCTCTCTCACTCTGCCCGACTTCGGCGCCCTCTGAGTGGGCGGTCGTGCGGTAGCCGTGTCGTGGTCATCGAACTTGTCACGCCGGACGGCCGCACCGCGGTCATCGACCACGCCCTCGCCTGCGGCCCCCACGACGGCCGCCGCGTCCCGTACCGAGGCGTCCGCACCCACACCACCGCCCCCGAGACCGCCACCGCGATCCTCACCGCCCCGCCGACACCCTGCACCCGCGAGGGAATGAGGAACAGTCACCGCCGGAAAAGCGACCGCCTTCTTCGTGTCGATGAAGCGGCACCGCGCGGCGGTGTCCACCTCTGGATCAGCGGGCTGACCAGAGGAAGGCGAGCAGGGCAGGAGTGTCCACAGGGGGAGAGCATCGGTTCGGGCAGCGTCCACGTCACTGCGGATGCCTTCCCTCACGGGTGTGCGGCGGGCCGACTTTCCACTCTCGAGGGTGAACCGCCGGGGAAGCCGCCCCGACCAGCCGTACGGCTCCGGCATGAAAATCACGACCAGTTGGGATGCGCAGGCCCGCCGTCAACCCGACGCCCCGGCTGCCACCGTCGGCCAGGTCAACCCCACGCCACGATCCGGGGCACGGTCCACTCTTTGCGGTGATCACCACCCCGCCCTGGTCTACACGGCATACGCGCTGGCTATCACCTACTGCATGAACGTGAACGCGACGCGCTGTGCCCCACCGCAGCGCACGAAAGGGGTCTCCTTGGCCACTCACCGGCTTCCGCGTCTCCTGGCAGGCACCCTCGCTGTCCTGGCGCTGGGCGTGACCGCTCCCGCCGAGGCTTCCGCACAAGCCGCGGCGGCGCCCGCCTGCAAGGGGGCGTCCTGCAACGGCAAGAACCCCAACACGACAGGCTGCGACAAGGACGCCGTCACCCCCGCAGGTGCGGTAGCCCAGTCGGCCGGCGGCGGGCCGGCCGTTCAAATGCGGTACTCGAAGAAGTGCAACGCCGTGTGGGCGCGCTTCGAATCCACTGCGAACTCCAGCTGGAGGGGCAGGCTGGAAATCAAAAATCGCGACCCGTACGTGTTCCACGCGTCTCCGAACTACCCGGCCTACACCACGATGGTGAACGCCGACCTCGCCACCCGCCCCTGCGTGGAGCACTACGACGGTGTCGGGGGCAGTTGGGCGTGCACGAAGAAGTGGTACTAGCCGACCGACGGCGTGACGCGGCCACGCAGGCCGACCGTGGCCCCGACAACCCTCCCTTCTAGACGAGCGGCCCCTGATAAGGAGGTCGCCGTCGCAACGCAGAGGCTCCGGCGACGGGTGCCGACACCTCGCACCACATCCTGTCGTACTGGGAAGGCACAATCGGCGCATGTCTGAGACCTTCGTCGACCTGGGATCCGTCAATGCGCCGTCCGGTGCGCTGGTGCTCGGCATGGCCGGGTGGATCGACCACTGGCGGGAACTGGGCCAGTCCTTGTCCGAGCGTGCCAAGGCGGCGTCGTCGTCGGGAGGGGGCCATCTTCGTGAGTGGTTGTGCGAGGCGGTCGCGGTCCCGGCTGCCGATGACCGGCCGTTGAGGGTGAGGGCGAGCACCTCGCCGTCACCGTTCGACAGCGAGTTCGCGGCGCTCCAGCAGCACATCGCCGGTTCGCAAACCCCGCCGAGGCCTGTCCCTTTGACTTCACGCTGATCGGGCCACATGCGAGGGTAGCGGCCATGCCACATCTTGGTCACCACCTCCGATCCCTCGGGTTCACGTTCGGACTTGCCTCGACGTGCTTCACGGCATGCCGGGAGACAGGTGCCCCTGCTCTGGAGCACGCCTTGGCGGACGAGGCGACGCTCTGCGGCATCCCTCGGCGTCAGGTGACGGTCTACCGGCACCTGTTCGTCGCGAAGAGGTCCGGAAGGTGCTCGGACTGCCGGGTGCGGGCAGTCGACGCCACGGCCAGGTCCTGAGTCAGACATTCCCTGGCACGTGGGCGACCTCAGCTTTCCGTGATCGCGTCCAGAGCAAGGCGGCTGCGAGGTGGAGTGCGCTCTCGTAGGCGAGGGAGAGCTTGTCCGTCGGAGCCCACCAGCTCGACCGGCCATCAGACGGACGGCTCACGACTGCATCAGGCTCACATCGCTTCAAACAAGGCCGACCACGCCGCCGAGCCGACCTTCAGCACGGGCCCGCCCTGCGCCACGCGCTTCGGATCACGCACATGTACGCCGCCGGCCGTCAGCGCGACCTCAACGCACTCCCCGCCCGACCCCGTGCTGTAACTGCTCGCACGCCAAGGCAGATTGGTCTCACCGTACGCCGTTTCTTCCGCGTTCGTGGTTCTCCCGGCACCTTCTCGAGGGGCCCCAGGGAGTCGCGTGGCGTCAGGGGCTGAGCACGCAGGATGCCGTACTGCTCCCCGTACTCGCGCACCGACCTCCGCTCGTTGAGGAGCCGGCTGCCGTTACATACCTCAACGCTCGAAACGATCTTTTTAGCCGAAGAGGTGATCTTCTTCAGCAAAACAGACATGCCTCCGGTACAACCCTTCCTTCTCATGCAGCGTCAAACAAGGCACTGACTAAAGGAACCTGACCCATCCGGACACCCCTCACACCCCTGAGCCAGCCGGTCATACCTGCGCCAAGGAGCCGCTCATGCGCAAGCACCGCTCGGCCGCCGTCGCGGCGGCATCGTTTCTCCTCGTGACGGGCGCGGTCATCGCGACCACTCCGAGCGCCTACGCCGGAACACCCGGCGGAACACACGCCAACGACCGCAACACCGACTTCAACGGCGACGGATACGACGACGTGCTCGTCGGCGCCCCCGGGGCGACGGTCGGCGGGCGCAAGGGCGCCGGCATGGTGACCGTGCAGTACGGCGGACCCAAGGGCATCGGCACGACCAGGGGCAAGGCCTTCAGCCAGAACTCCACGGGCGTCCCCGGCGCCGCCGAGACCGGTGACAACTTCGGCAAGTCGCTGGCCACCGGCGACCTCGACGGCGACGGCTACGACGACGCGATCATCGGTATCCCCGGCGAGGACATCGGCGCCGTCGCCAACGCGGGCGCCGCGGTCGTCCTGTGGGGCACGCCGAAAGGCCTCACCGGATCGGCCGGCAACTGGCTGCAGTCCGACGACCTCACCACGGGCGGCAGGTTCGGCGCCTCGCTCGCCGCGGCCCGCTTCGACGACACCACTCCCGGCGACTCCCTCGCCGTCATGGACTCGGTCGGGCTGACGGTCTACACCTTCGAGCCCTCCCCCCAGCCCACCGCCAAGAGCGCGGACGCGCAGGCGCGGCGGCCGGTGCAGAAGTCGCGCACCACGCTCACCTCGCCTCCGCGTAAGACGCTCAGCAAGGCCTCCGCCGCCAACGCGCCGGGCATCCGGCCCAAGTCGATGACCACGGGCGACTACGACAACAACGGCTTCGCCGACCTGGTCGTCTCCGGCACCAGCGTGGGCGCCGAACCGGGCCACGGCTGGTCGTACATCCTGCCCGGCACCGCGTCGAACGACGAGCCGCTGCCGATCACCGCGGTGCGCGGCGGCCCGGTCGTCGCGTCCGGCGACATCAACCGCGACGGCTACGACGACCTGGTCACCGGCGAGCCGCACAGCCCGGACGACGGCGGCGAGAACATGACCGGCGGCGTGGTCGGCGTCTACTACGGCAGTGCGGACGGGGCGGTCGGCCGGGAGGGGCCGGGCACCCCTCCCGTGTGGTGGACCCAGAACTCGGCGGGCGTGCCGGGTACGAACGAGCGGGGCGACGGCTTCGGCACCGACCTCTCCGTCGGCGACAGCAACCGCGACGGATACGCGGACGTGGCGATCGGTGTCGCGGGCGAGGACATCGGCGCAGTCGCCGACGCGGGCGCCGTCACGGTCCTGCGCGGCTCGGCCAAGGGCATGACGTCCACCGGCGCACTGTCCGTGAACCAGGGCACCGCGAAGGTCCCGGGCACCGTCGAGAAGGGCGACAAGTTCGGCGGCCAGGTCTCCTTCACCGACCCGAACAACGACGGCCGCTTCGGCCTGCTCGCCTCGGCACCCGGTGAGAACACGAACGACGGCTACGTCTGGGTGTTCTCCGCGGGCCGCTCGGGCCTGACCACCTCCGGCTCCTGGAACTACGGTCCGCGCGCGTTCGGCGGCCTGCCGACGGACGCGCTGTACGGGGCGGCGATCGACGACTAGGGAGTGTGCCGGGACAGTACCGGCTCGGTGCGTTATCGGCGGGCGATGAGACTGCCGGCGTCCGCCAGCGGAAACCGGGTGCCGGTGATCGCCCGGCTGCTCACGGCGTCCCGTTTCCCGCCGACGGGCCGAACGAACCGTCGCCCAGCCTCGCTTTGCCCGAAACCCGGTGGCGTCGCCTGCCGTTTTGGAGTGGGACCTGGGTCCCGCCCGCGAAGCCGCAAGCCGGGTACGGCGTCGCGTCCCTCGGGTCAGGGCTGCGTATGCCTGCCCGGCCGGAGCCGGTGATACGCGCCCGATCGCCCCTCGCGAACTGACAGGGGCGGCCGTGAAGGCCCTGGCACTTGACCCGGCCGACCGGGCGGCCCGACTGTCGGGCCGCGCCGTTACAGTCGCCTGCATGAGGAAGCCGTTGATCCGGGCCACCGAGGCCGGCGGGAAGTCCATCGACGACCCGTCGGAGGTGGCCGTCCACGACCTGCTCGCCGACATGAATCTGTCGCACCCGTTCGTGATCGTCGAGCGGACCGACGGAGAACCGGTGGACCAGCACTTCATGCAGGTCCACCTGAACGATGACTTCAGCTACCAGGTCGAGTACCGCGAGGGCGGTGACCACCTGCACTTCGAGGCGCACGTGCCGTGGCAGGGGGACATCGTCGGGCCCGAGCCGGTGGCCAAGGTCATCGGGGACTGGATGCGCGGCGGCGACAGCTGGCGCACGGCACTGCCCTGGACTCCGCTCTTTCCGGCAGGCAAGGACCGGCCGCAGAGTGGGGGCCCGGGGCCCGACGGCCGCTGAGTGGCATTGTCATCCCTGAAGGAGCGGGGGAACAGCGCCTGCGGTACGGCTACCGGTGGCTCAACGCGGTCGACGACCCCGACCTCGCCCTCCTCGACCGGCCGGACCTCGACGCCGTCGAGCGGCAGCTCCTCGGCTCCCGCCACCGCCACCCCGACGGCTCCGTCGCCCGCCCCCTCACCGGCTGGTGGCAGCACCTGACCGGCGCCCCGGCTCGTTGACCGATCCCCGACCCCGACCGCGCCACTGCGGGAGACTGGACCCGTGGCCTCCTCCACCCCCTCGCACCCGCCCGGAGAGCCGTTCGCGTCCACCGTGCCGTACTACGCCGCCTTCCGGCCCCGTTACGCGCCCGAGTTCTACACCCTGCTCGCCGAGCGCTTCGGCCTGGACGGCACCCGGCGCGTCCTCGATCTCGGCGCCGGCCCCGGCGTCATCGCCCTCGAACTCGCCCCGCTCGTCGGCGAGGTCATCGCCGTCGACCCCCAGAAGGGCATGCTCGAAGTGGGCCGCCGCCTGGCCGCCGAGCACGGCATCACCAACATCACCTGGCGCGAGGGCGACTCCACCACGCTGCCGACGATGGACATCGGGCCCGTGCTGCTCACCGTCATGGGCGCGGCGTACCACTGGATGGACCGCGACCGGGTCGCCCGGGACCTCGACCGGATCATCGAGCCGGGCGGAGCGGTCGTCCTCGCCTCCCGCGGTGCCCCTGGCGACCTCGAGCCCGCCCCCTGGCGGCAGGTCGTCGACGAGGTCCGCACCCGCTACCTCGGTCCCGAGCGCCGCGCCGGCTCCGGCGCCTGCTCCCACCCCGGGGAGCGCCACCGGGACGTCCTCGCCCGCAGCCCGTTCTCCCGGGTCGACACCGCGCGCTGGGACCACCCCCTGACCCGCACCGTGGACGAGGTCCTCGGCTGGGTCTTCAGCCTCTCCTACTCCAGCCCCGCCCGGCTCGGCGCGGAGAAGGACGCCTTCGAGCAGGACCTGCGCGCGGCGCTGCTCGCCTTCGCCCCGTCCGGCCGGTTCGACGAGGTGATCCACACCGAGGCGGTCATCGCCACCAGGCCCTGAAGGTCGCGGGCGGTTCGGGGGCATTGAGGCCGAAGTGGATGTCGAGCACGCAGATGGCCGGCATCACCGCAGAATCGCATTTCCTGCACAGACATAAGCAAAGTGTGACAATCGGAAGGTGAACGGGGGTACGCATCGGCGCGCACGCCACGGAGGGGCCATGACCGCGACCGCCTCGCGCGAGACCGTCGTACTGGTAGCCGAGCGGAGCTGGGACGGGCTGGCCGAGGCACCGTCCGGCCACACCGAGATCGCGGTCCGCGGCGGGCGTATCACCGAGGTCGGCGACCATGTGGAGCGAGGCGCGGGGCAGGTGGTCGACCTCGGTGAGCGCATGCTGCTCCCCGGCTTCATCGACTGCCACATCCACACCACGATGGACCCTTCCGCCCTGCTCACCGCGTTCGCCGCCGACCCGGCCACGGTCATCGCCCTACGAGCCCTGCCGGTGCTGCGCGATCTGCTCGACCGCGGGTTCACCACGGTGCGTGACCTGGCCACCTTCGCCGACCAACCGATCACGCTCCACCTGCGCGATGCCCTCGCCCAGGGTCTGATCACCGGGCCGCGCATGCTCGTGGCCCCGCACCTGATCTCGGCCCGCGGCGCCCACGGGGACCTCTCCACGCTGCTCGCCCCCGAGTACGGCCGCGAGATCGGCGTACTCGCCGACGGGCCCGCCGCCGTCACCCGAGCCGTGCGCGAGGAGATCCGCGCCGGCGCGGACTGGATCAAGTTCGGTGCCACCGGCGGGTTCGGCACCCCCACCGACGATCCCGGGCAGGCCACCTACTCCCAGGCCGAGATGGACTCGCTGGTGGCCACCGCCGCCGACCTGGGCGTGCCGTGCACCCCGCACGCCTACGGCGACGAGGGCGTCGCCCGCGCCGTACGGGCCGGGGTGCGGTCCGTCGAGCACGGCAACCTCGCCTCGGCCGAGACGCTGTCCCTCATGCAACGGCAAGGGGTGTTCCTCGTCCCCACCCAGTTCATGGTCGTCGACGCGCTCGATCACCTCGACGACGATGACTACTGGCAGGGCAAGGACCCCGCCGAGCGGGAGAAGTTCCACCGCTACGCCGACCAACTCCGTGACAGCGCCCGCAACGTCGCCGCCAGCGACGTGCGCATCGCCTTCGGCACCGACGCCGGCATGTTCCCCCACCACCGGAACGGGAACGAGTTCCCCGCCATGGTGGAGAGCGGCATCACCCCGCTACGGGCGCTGCGCGCCGCCACCAGCACCGCCGCCGACCTGCTGCAACGGCCCGACCTGGGCCGCATCCGGTCCGGCGCCACCGCAGACCTGATCGCTCTGCCCGGCGACCCCTTCGACGACATCGACGCCACCACCGGCGTCGACTTCGTCATGCACGACGGCACGCTCCACCGCGGGACCGTCCCGGCATGAGGCGCCGGAACCCGGGGGCGGGGAGTCTCTGACTTGTCGAATCGACCGCAGGCGCTCGGTCCGCGGTGGCCTGGAACTCAACTCACCCACAGGTACTGGCCATGCCGCTCAGTCCGCAGACTGCTTATCCTTGTGGCCATGACTGCCCAGCCTCCGAAGCCCTCTCCGCGCCCTGCTCCGCCGGGAGAACTCCGCGCCTCTCACGACGACCGGGAAGCAGTGGTGGAGCAGCTGCGCGATGCGGCAGCCGAGGGGCGACTCGACCTCGATGAGCTGGATGCGCGCCTGGAGCAGGCGCTGAAGTCCAAGACTTACGCCGAGTTGGCCGTCCTGACCGCCGACTTGCCGAGGACGAATTCCGCTGAGGACCTGCCGCCGCTGGTGCTCAAGGGCGGCATGCACGGCGCGTCCCGAGGTCCCGGGCGCTGGGAGGTTCCCGGGCGCGTGATCGCTCACGGAGGCTTGGGGGGTGTGAAGGTCGACTTCACCCGGGTCGAGTGCCGCCTCACGGAGGTCGCGGTGGAGGCGTACGGGGAGACAGCCGGTGTCACGATCGTCATCCCCGAGGGCTGGGCCGCGGACACCAGCGGCATGGACCCCGGCATCGGCGGCCTGCGGGACAAGACCACCCCCGATCGGCTTCCGGGAACTCCGCTGATCCGGCTCACCGGGTCCGGCGGCATGGCGGGAGTGGTCATCCGCCACCCCAACCTCTGGGAACGGCGCAAGCTGCACAGCAATCCGAGGCAGGACTAGGTGCCGCATCAAGCAACGTTCGCCCTGCTGTCGGCACTCGCGTAGACCGGTTGCCCGACTGCTCGACGACCAGCTCGACCGGGTTGTCGCCGCAGGTCGCGTTCGAGTAGGGGCAAACCCGGTGGGCCTGCTCCACCAGGTTGCGGCTGGTCTCCTGATCCACACCGGGTGCCTCCGACCCGCGTCACCCAGGAAGCGGAACTGCGCCGGATCGGCGTGGCCTTGCAGTGGTCCGCCCGTCGGAAGAGCAGCCCGTTCACGGCCGCAGGCGTTCCCCTGCGGATCGGAGCAGACGTGACCCCGCCCGCGAACCGGCGAGGCGGCGTGCCCGGACGCTTCCGCACCCTCGGTACAGGACGCGAGCCGGATACCCGAGCGGGCCTGACGCCTCGCCAACTCGGCATGGGACCGGGCGCTTTGGCCGGTGACGGGAGTGGTTCACTTGCTGCCGGTTCCCGTGCCAAGATCGCCTGCCCGTATACCGGAGGAAGCCGTTTCGATGACTGCGCCCGCTCCCCTGCCGCCTCCTCCCTCCACCCCGCCGGTTCCTGTCACCGGTCGTCGTCCTCCCTCCCGGTGGTTCGTGCCGTGCGTGACGGCCGTCGCCGCCGCCGGTGCGGGCATGGGCATCGGCTGGCTCCTGTGGGCCGGGCCGGACAGCGCGGCCTCCGGGACCGGCCTCGACAACGCGGCGGCCGATGCGGCGGGCGCCTGCCAGGCGTGGAAACGTGTTCCGTCGTTCGACACGATGCACAGCGATGACAGCGACGACAGGGTGGCCCACTTCGACCGCGCCCTCGGTGCTGCCGCCCTGGCCCAGACCGCGGCCCGACTGGACGACCGCTACAAAGCTCTGGGCGAGGCCTTCCAGGACATCAACGTGCGCCTGCGGACCTACAAGGTGGAGGGCGCCGAAGCGGAGGCGGCCCACGAGAAGGTGACCACCCTCTGCGCCGATCTGGACGGCTGAAGGGCGCACGCCGCCGCCCTGACCGGCGGCAACCGCAACGACGTCACCCAGCTGATCCCACTCCTCCAGGCCGTGCCGCCGGTGCGGGGCGAACGCGGCCGGCCCCGGCGCCGCCCGGACTGGTGCCGGTCGACCGCGGCTACGGCCACGACCAGTACCGCCGCCTGGTCCGGGACCTCGGCGTGAAACCGCTGATCGCCCGCCGCCGCACCGAGCACGGCTCCGGACTCGGCGCTCGTGTACAGCGCATGGCCGTACAGGCGTCGCTCCTGGTGACACGCCCAGCCCGGCCGCAACGCTGGCCGCATGCACACCACGCTCTTCCCTCTCCCCGGCCCCACGGGGACCAGTGAGTTCGCGATGTCGTTCACGTCGACCCCACGGGGCGCCCGCCTGGCGCGACTGTTCGTCTCGCACTGCCTGGACTCCTGGGGCCACCCCTACGACAGCGAGGTCAACGAGACGCTGACCCTGGTCACAGCCGAGTTGTGTGCCAACGCCGTGCAGCACGGGCGGGTCCCCGGCCGGGACTTCCACGTCCGGCTGACCACCGAGGCGGACGGCGGATCGGCGTTCCGCGTGGAGGTCTCCGACACCCGCGCGGAACGCCGACCCGCCGTCACCGCCCCCACGGACGCCGACGCGGAGTCCGAGTCCGGCCGCGGCCTCCTCCTCGTCGCCGCCCTGGCCGACGACTGGGGCGTCACCGACCGCCGCTCCGGGCCCGGCAAGACGGTGTGGGCGGTGGTGAGCACCCCGTCGAGCAGCCGGTCCGGCGCCCATCGTCAGGCGCCCATCGGATCACCTTGCCGACCTGCCGCCGAGCCCGTGCCCACCGGCTCCACGCGGCCGGAGGCACCTCACCGAACCAGCGACGCACCGAATGCCGCGAGCCACGGGCGTGATGTCGGTGACCCGGCCTGATCTGCTCGACGTGCCCGGCCACCTCGCTCCGGACCGCACTCCCGCCGCCGTTCGGGCCGCGTACGAACAGGATGGGAACACAGCGGCGTGGGCGACGCATCCGGCCTACTGCCCCGCACCGCGATCACCGACCCGATAGGTTTCGTTCCATGCCTGGCCGCCTCCTCGAACTGCACGTCGAGAACTTCCGCAGTCTGCGCGACGTGACCGTGCCGCTCGGTCCGCTCACGGTGTTGGTGGGCCCGAACGGGGCGGGCAAATCCAATGTGCTGGATGTGTTCGACTTCCTCGCCGACATCATCCGCACCGATCTCCAGCCGGCGCTCGACACGCTCGGCGGGTTCGACGAGGTGGCCTTCTGGGGCGGGACCAAGCCTCCGGCCACCATGCGCATCCACCTCAAGGCGACCTGGACGACCAACTCCACCCTCAACGCGCCGGACGAGTACAGCCTCACCATCCGGCGCCGCTCCCTGCGGTCGAAGGGCACCGGCGAACGATCGCCCTATTACGCCCTTTCCCGCGAGGAGCGCTTCGCGTTCAAGCGCAAGCAAGGGCGCGGCCGACGCATCAAGATCTCGGGTGAGGAGGCACACATCCTCGACATGCGGGCGGGCCAGGGCAAGGACAGCAGGAGCTTCGGCATCCAGCGGTTGAGCAGCGGCCTGTCCACGCTTCCCCGGCTCAGGCCCGCCGACGGCGGGGACGAGGTGACGCGGGTCGCGGACCGGCTGTCGTCGTTCCGGGTCTTCGACGTCGACGTGGAAGCCGCCCGGCAGCCGACTCGCCTGCGCGGTACGGATTTCGCCGCCCTCTCGCCGCATGCCGAGAACCTGGCCGGATTCCTGATCCACCTCAGCGGCCGTGAGGAGGTCTGGGACGATTTAGTAACCGACGCCCGTACGGTCCTGCCGCAGTTGGAGAACATCGAGTTCGAGGAGGTCGGCGGGGCGAGCGACCAACTGACCGTCGTGCTGCGCGAGCGCGGCCTGCGCCGCCTGACACCGCTCGCCTACGCCTCCTACGGAACGGTCCGCCTCCTGGGGCTGCTCGCCCTGCTGTACGACCCCAACCCCCCGGCGTTCACCTGCATCGAGGAGATCGACCACGGTCTGCATCCGCAGGCATTGGAACTCGTCGTGCAGCGGCTGCGCGAGGCCGCCGAGCGGACGCAGTTCATCGTGGCCACCCACTCCCCCGCGCTCGTCAACCGCCTGTATCCGGAGGAGTTCGTCGTCTGCGACCGCGACGAGGACGGCGCGTCGATCATCCCGGCCCTCACCGTCGATGAGGTGAAGGACATCGTCGAGGCGTCCGGTGAACAGCCGCTCGGGGAAATGTGGTTCTCCGGAGTGCTGGGCGGCGACCTCACCGGAGGTGAGCTGTGACCCCGAAGGGACGGCAGGGCGGCGGACGTGCGCCCCGGGCACAGGAACGGGGCGTCATCGTGCTGGCCGGTGAGGACCGGAACGACTGCGAGATCCTGGCCGCACTCATACGCGCCCACCGGCCCGACCTCGGCACGGCAGCCAAGCTGGTCCGCATCAACGACCCGGTGCGGCTACGCAGGAAGTCCGGCCCGAAGCTCGCCGATGCCGTGGAAGCGCTGGTCGGCAAGGCGCGGGCCAAAGCCCGCCTGGAGCGAGCCGAGTTGCTCGGCTTCGTCGTCCACGAGGACCTGGACGGCTACACCGACACCCGCTACGACCGGATCCGCAAGACGCTGACCGACGAGTTCGCGCGCCAGTCCCCCGGGTCCCGGACAGCGCTCGCGCTCGCCGCGTGGGAGAGCGAGGGCTGGCTGCTGCTCTTCCCGGACGCCTTCCCCCATGTCCGCCCGCGCTGGAAGGTCCCCGCCCAACTCCTCGACAGGGACACCGGCCGCCTTAAGGACGCCAAGGAGGAGCTGAAGCGTGGGCTCGGCTCACCGGTCTTCCGGGAGAGCGACGGCCCCACGGTTGCCCGTGAGGCACTGAAGCACGGGCTGATCCCTTCTCCGCGCGGCAGCAACGGCTCGTACGCAGACTTCGTCGGGGACCTCACGGGCTGGACCTGATCAGCGGTCACGGGCGGTCAGGTATGCGGTGCCGTCTGGCCCGGCGCCTGCCTCACCTGTCACCGCGACATACCCACGGCGATACCAGCCTGATCAGGCCCTCCTAAGGACCCGCGTGCACCTGGCAGGCCCACAGGCTCGGGGTTCCCGGATACGTGTCGCGCAGGGTGCGTACGGCCCGGTGCAGGGCCTCGGCCGTGCGGGCGACGTCGAGCGTGCCGTCGCCCGTGTCCAGGGCTTCGTACACGCTGAGCGCGACCTCGGCTCCGATCATGTCGTCGACGTGCCACAGCGAGCCGACCACATGGGGGAAGCCCGCCATCTGGAAGGCGCTGACGATGTGGACGGCCTCGTCGGCGAGCTCGGGGCTGGTGTGCAGGGTGTCGCAGGCGGAAAGGTAGGCGAGCCGGACCGACGGCAGCCGGAGCCGGGCCAGGTCACGAACGGTCAGCGGGTGCTCGGTGTGGTCGTGCAGGACGAGCCGGCTGCCGGACGGGTGTTCCAGGTCGCCCAGGGCGTGGCAGGCGAAATGCGCGTGGGCGTGGTGGTGCAGGGCGGAGACGACCGCGGCGTGGGTGGCGGAGGTGTCCGCCAGCAGTGCGGCACCGGGGAGTGTGCGAGCCAGGTGCTCGGCTTCGCGACGTGCGCCCGGGAGTAAGGCCTTTCCGGCGGCGTGCTCGACGCTGACGACGAGGGTTCTGGTGCCCGCCGGACGGGCGGCACGCCGGCGGGCGTGGTGCAGGGCCCGCAGCGTCGGCGTGTACGAGGAGACCACCCGGTCCAGGGCGCCGGGGGCACCGCCGACGGGGGCCGCCGCGTGCAGGGGCAACGTGCCCAGCAGGCCGCCGGGCGACCACCACACACGGGTTGCTTCGGGAAGGCGTTCCAGGACCCGGCCGGTGACCGCCCGCCACAGCCAGACGAGGGTTTCCCGGACGTCCTGCTGGGCGCGCTTCGACTGCTCGCGGGAGGTGCCGGGCGTCTCGATCCGGACCAAGGCGTCCTGGAAGGTCTGCCGGCGCGCTGCCGTCGTCCGCAGATCGAGTTCAGGGAGCTGCACGGCGTCGAGGGAGTGTTCGGTGACGACCAGGGCGTCGCTGCCGTACGGGGAGACGTTGACCAGGACCACCGGGCCCGCCACGGCCGTCGCGCGCAGCTCACGTTCGTCCCAGTCCCGCACCGGGCGCAGCAGGCCCAGGTCGGGATGCTCGGCACGGATCCGGTCGGTGAGCTCCCTCCACTCGGCGGCCAGTCGCTGCCGGAGATCGGCGCGGGCGTCGGGTACGGGTGGTCCTTCCTCCAGGAACTCCCTGCTGTCGGTCGCCGTGTCGAGGGCGTCCCGGAGCTCCTCGAAGCGAGCGGCGAGGCCGGGGGCGGTCTCCCGGAGCCGGGTGAGATCACTGTCGGCGTCGAAAGCGTGGGAAAGAATCACTCCCCTGGCCTGTTCGAGCAGACGGACCGCAAGCCCGGGCTGGCCACAGCGGACCGCGCAGGCAGCGGCGGCGGCGCCCAGGCCACTGGTACGGCTCAGCACGAACTCCTGGTCGTCACGCACGAGATGGCGGGGCGCCACGGAGTGCAGCAGATCGACCGCCACCACGTAGCCTTCCAACGCGCGATCCCATAGACCGAGTTCCGCCCAGATGTCGCCCCAGGCACGGGCGGCGTCCAGCCGCGCGAAGGGTGCGCCCTGTTCCTCCAGGGCCGCTTCCTGGAACGTCTCGGCCGCCGCGATCAGATCGGCTCGACGGTGACGCCGGTGCGAGCCCAGGCCACGCAGGAGCTTGCCGAGTCCGCTCAGACGATGCACGCGCATGGGGTGGCCAGGCGGAGTGGCCTCGACCGCCCGGCGGTACAAGGCGACCGCCTCGCCCCGGGTGGCTGGCGACACCAGGGAGCGTAGGCTCATCAGCCGGGCGCCCGCGGCCACCACCAGGGCGCCCGGCAGGCCGGGCGAGTTCTCGGGCAGCGACGCGATCACCTCGTCGGCCAGCTCGCGCACCTCGCGTGCGTCGCCGATCCGCCGCGTCTGCGACATGCGCACCAGCAGGGCAACGGCGAGGTTGTGGCGCCGACGGGGAAGCAGTGGATCACTTCCCGGCGTGAGGGCCAGCGCCTCCCTCAGGAACCGTACTGCTTCGTCGAGTCGGGCGACCGGATCGGGAACGCGCTCCCAGCCCGTCATCAGGCTGATCCCCGTCGAGCCCAGCAGCACGGCCTGGTGGGCGCGGCCGAGGCCGGGCAGCGCGGCGGCCCGGCGCCGGCACTCCTGGGCGCCCCGCAGATCCTCGCCGTCCTCCGTCAGTTGATAACGCAGACCCAACGCCGTGCCGAGGTTGAGCAGCCGCACCCCGAGCATCCCGTGCCCGTCCGGCGTGAGCGCCACCGAATCCCGGTGAGCCTGCACGGCCTCGTTCAACTCCGCTGCATTTCCCGAACGTTGATAGCAGGCGGTCAGTACCAGGCCGAGGTCGTCGAGCGCCACAGAACGGTCCGGGTGGCCCGGCGGCATGAGCGTCTCGGCGTGCCGCAACCGGCGCAGCGCCTCGTCCAGGTCCGCACCGTTCGCTTCCGGATCACGTCCGTACCGGGTGTACAAGGCCATCGCGGGAGCGAGGGAAGGCAGTTGCGGGCCGACCCTCACAGCCGTCGCCGCGGTGGCGTGGCCGGTGAGGTCGAGCGCCGCTTTCAGGTCGGCCGGATCCCCGGTGGCGGTGGAGCGAGCGCGCAGGGCATTGCCCAGGGCCATGCGCAGGGCTGCCCTCTCGCCCGGATTTCCCGCCGCCCGGAGCGCCGCGCCCAACACGTGGACCGCCTCGTGCAAGTCATCCACCCGGCCGGTGTACTGCGCCCGCAGGACAAGCGCCATACCCAGGTCGTGGCCTGCCACCGCAGGCCCCTCCAGATGGCCGGCGAAGCCTCGGCGGCTCAGGTCCACCACTTCGTCGCACTCCTCCGCCGTCGCCCCCTCCCTCTGCCGCAACAGCAGCAGAGCCCGCGACAAGGCGCCGAAGCCGTGGACCAGGTGCGGGCGCCCGGGCGGTAATTGGGCCACCACGTCACGAGCGATGCCGACCGCCTCGTACAGGTCCTCGGCATCGAACGACTCCAGATAGCGCTCCCGGAGCCGACGGCCCAGACCGTCCAAGGCGAGGAGCCGTGCGGGGGAGTCGGCCGGGGCGTGCTTGACGGCCCTGTGGAGGAACCGGACCGGATCAGCATCCGTCAGGTCTCCGAACGGCCAGGCCGTCCCGGTGAGGATCACGGCGCGGGACACTTCTTGGAGCCGGCTCACGAACCAGGGGTCGTACTCCCACGTCGCGAGTACGGCGAGGCTGCCGCATCCGACCGCGGTGGCAAGCCGGAACTCCCGGGAGGGGGTCGTCTCAGCTAGCAGCGCGGCCATATCGTGGAGCCTGCGAACGTCTTCGGAGGCATCTGACGGCGGGGTGTGGTGCCGCCCCTCCGCCGCGATCACGGACGCGACACACTGGGCGGACCACTCGGCGGGACCATCCGCGTCCGCCGGGTCGGGGCGTACGGCGGGATCGGTGGCCGCGTAGCCCGCCGCCAACTCCGGCGGCACCAGCCCCGGATCGGCGACCCACACCGGGAAAAGCAGCGTCCCGGCCATGCACCCGTGGACAGCGCCGCGATCTCCCGGATCGGCCCTCGCCCGGGCAACGCAGAGCCAGCCGGCCGCGTGACGGGCCTCCATGTCGGTCCTCGTGTCGGCGGTGCGCAGCAGTCCCCGGAGTTCGGCATCCGCGTCGGGGCCGAACACCACGTCCGCGGCCACGCCCCCGTCCGCTGTCCCGGCCCGGTCGAGGCGCGCGCGAAGCGCCTGCAGAAACCAGTCTCGGTCGTACTTCACCCGTCGCCCCCCCGGCCGTCGACTCCGACAGTGTGTCAACCCCCACCCGATTCTGCTTGCCGTGCGGCACACTTGGGCCATGACCGTATCTCCCGACTCCCCCCGGCACGACCACGGGGCGGCAGCAGCGTTGTGCGCCCTGCTCGGCTCGCCGGAGGACATGCGGCAGCCCGGGGTCCGGGAGGCGGCCGAGCGTGCCCGTGACCTGTTGCGGTCGGGTGCGGGCGCCGACGAACTCGCTACCTGCTACCGCGCCCTGGACACGGCGTTGCGCCGGAGCGGGGACGCACGCGGGCTGGACAGCGAATCCCGAGGCGCGACGGCCCCCGGCCTCACACCCCACATCAAGGTCGCCGTATGCCCCGGATCGACCGGCTGCACCCGCATCGAACGGGCCCGCGACCTGCTCCCCGCCCCGTACTGCGCCGTCAACGGCACCCGCATGCGCAAGAGCCGCCTGGGCTCCGCGCAGTAACCCCGCCCCGTGAACCCCTTCCTCGCCACCCTGGGCGGCAAACTAACCGAACGCTGGCTGAACCTGCTGGTCCTGCCCGGCGCCCTGTTCCTCGCCACCACGGCCGTCGGCACCACGCTGGGGCACCGCCACTGGCACGACGTCGACCGGCTGCGCACCACCCTGGACGACCTCGCCGCCCGTCCCGCGCTGGACCGCACCGGCACCGCCGCGCTCCTGGTCGCCCTCGTCCTGCTCACCGCGACCGCGGCCTCACTCGCCGCTCAGTTCCTCGGCGGCGCGATCGAGCGGTGCCGGCTGCGCTTCGGCCGGGACCCGCTCTCGCGCGCCAGGACCGCACGACGGGCCCGCCGGTGGCGGGACAGGGACGCGAAGCTTGGCGAAGCCATCGGCCATGCCCACCGGACAGGTGCCGGGCCCAACGGTGCGGTGATGATCCCCAGTGGCACTTTGGCGCGGATCCAAGCCCTCACCGAAGCCCGCGACCGTATCGCGCTGCGCGAACCGGTCCGCCCCACCTGGTACAGCGACCGCATGCAGGCAACGGCCGACCGCGTCGAGGACGCCTACGGAGTGGACCTCGCCGCCCTCTGGCCGCGGCTGTGGCTGATCCTCCCCGAACCTGCCGTACGCCAGATCCAGTCGGCCCACGACTCCTTCAGTGCCGCCGCCCGCCTCGCCGCCTGGGCCGTCGGCTACGCCCTGCTCGCCTGCTGGTGGTGGCCGGCCGCACTGGCCGCCGTCGGCTGCGCGGCCGTCGCCCGGTCGCGCGCCCGCACCGCCCTGGACACACTCGCGGGCCTCATCGAGGCCGCCGTCGACGTTCACGGCCGCGAGCTGGCCACCCGGGTCGGCCTGATCTCGCCGGAGACGCCGGGACGGCTGGCCCATGACACAGGAGACGCGATGTCGGCGGTGTTCAGGAAAGCCGAGTGACGACCAGGTACATACGGGTCGTCCGGGCCCTTTCCCGAGGCCAGTGCCCGGTGGCAGTCCGGGAAGCCGACAGTCGGCAGGCAGAGGCTTCGGCCATGGGCATGGCCGTCATCCGCGCCCGCCGTACCGCAGGTGCCGGCCACGACTTCAGATCGGTGAGGATTACTGCGTCAGCTGCGGGTCGACGTAAACCAGGGCGGGCTGAACCAGGTGCAGCGGGAACAGGGGCGCCTCCTGGCACTCCTTGTCCCGTCCGGCCAGGTTGCCGGGACGGTCCACCGCGGAGCGGCGGTTGCGCCGCCACCACGTCGAGCGGGCGCGGTGGATCAGTCCTTGCTGGCCGCGTGCCAGGTCATCCCCCAGCCGTACTCGATGTCCACGGCCTGCTGCTTGAAGATGCCAGGCGGCACCACGATGTACTTCGCCTCCCGCCGCACGATCAGTTCCCCGCCCACGTTCTCGACGAGTGCGATCGCAGCGACCGACGAAGGAACGGTGCACTCGTCCAGGAGCATCTCGATCGGCGGACCGGTCGGGGGATACAGCGTGGCGACCCCGTTCAGGCCCGCGAAGCTCGACGCCCCCGCGTAGACGGTCACGAACACCAGGATGCGCTTGACCTCGGCTGCGTGATCAAGATTGATCACGAGGTTCTCACCGACCTCACTCGAGCCAGTCCGGTCGTCCTGGTCCAGCCGAATGTAGGGCGGCTGGACGAAGGAGCCGAACTGGTTGTTGATGGGGTGGACGATCCCCGTCACCCCGTTCTGAAGCTCCCACAGACAGCAGAGGTCCAGGTCGATGTCCTCCAGCCGGACGGCGCCCTTTCCCTCCTTCCTCCAGCCGTGCGACGGCTTGCGAGCGCTCCACGAGAGATTGACCCGCATGGCGCCTGAGGTGGCGCCCTGCTTGGTCAGCGACACCTCAGGCGCTGCCTTCGTCAACGTGATGGTCGACCGCTGCGCCGGCTGAGGAGCAGGGGGAGGAGGCGGAGGCGGAGGCGCGGTCTGCCGCGCAGGCGGGGGTGAGGAGGGCTCGTCGACGGTGATCCCGAAGTCGTTGGCAAGCCCTGCCAGGCCGGAGGCGTATCCCTGGCCCACCGCCCGGAACTTCCATGCGCCGTTCCGCCGGTATAGCTCCCCGAGCACGAACGCCGTCTCCGAGGTGGCACCCGTAGCATCGAACCGCACCGTCTCGGCGCCGCTCTCCGCGTCCAGCACGCGCACGAACAGGCCGGGTACCTGACCGAACGCGCCGTCGGTGGACGCCACGACCACAACGGTCCCGATCTCCTGATCCACCGCGGACAGGTCCACCCCGATCGTCTCGAGCGTGCCCGTGCCGTCCTGGCGCTTGCCCTCGTGACTCACCGCACCACTGCGGTGTACAGGCTGGTTGTAGAACACGAAGTCGTCATCCGACCGCACCTTGCCGACCGCCGTCAGCAACAACGCTGACGCGTCCACTTCAGGCGTCCCGGGCTCTCCTCGCCAACCCACTTCCACCCGGACCCTGGTAGGCGACACCGGTGCGTTGGCACCCTTTCGCAACAACATGCGGATCCCCCTCCGCGTCCTTCCGACTTGCGAAGCTTAAGCTTTTCAGGATCCGTGGGGCAGGGGGCCGGAGACCGGGGCATCGGAAGCGGCGTTCCCGCTGCGGCAACAGCGGCGATCCGTTCCCACAGCTCATCCGACACAATGCACGTCGACGTACTCACGTTCGGCCGGGCACCGTTCTCGATCTGCATCGCCTGGCGCCGGGACGACGACCCGCCGCACACCGGCGGCCAGTACGCCACCACCTCCTCAGTGGACCACTTTCGGCGTACGAACGTGCGCTCCCCCTCCACCGGCTACTCCTTCGACCTGCCGAACAGGCCGGGCACGAGGTACCGGAGCCGGACGAGCACCGACAACTACTGTGCAGCACGGGTCTGAGACAGGAGACCCGGGCCGATATGTTGGGTGCTGATCGTCACAGTGCCGGCGCCTGGCTGTCACGGCGTCGCGCACCCGGCGGTCGTGGTGACCGTCCTGCCCGAAAGGTCCTCGTGAAGCCCACCCTGGCCGCCGCGCAGCTCCGCGGCAGTCTGACGCAGTACCTCACGACGACGTACGCGCTGGCCGACGAGGACACGCGGCTCGCGTTGGACCGGTTCCTCGGGGATCCGGAGACGGGCATCTTCCGGGGGCCGTACCTGCGGATCAGGACACCGTTCCACCCCGCCGACGACGGATGGCGGTCGGCGCTGGAGTGGCAGCCGTCGTTCACGCCGTGGCGGCACCAGGCGAAGGCGTGGGAGCGGCTGAGCACGTACCGGGGGGCGGCCGAGCCGACGCTCGTGACGACCGGGACCGGGTCCGGCAAGACCGAGTCGTTCCTGATCCCGGTGCTCGACCACTGCCGGCGGCAGAAGGCGCTGGGCCGGCGCGGGGTGAAGGCCGTGCTGCTGTACCCGATGAACGCGCTCGCCACCGACCAGGCCGGCCGGATCGGCGACTACCTGGCGCAGCCGGAACTGGCGCAGGTGACGGCCGGTCTCTACATCGGCGACAAGCCGGACACGGACTTCCGGCGGGTGATGACGCGGCGCGAGGAGATGCGCCAGTCGCCGCCGGACGTGCTGATCACCAACTACAAGATGCTGGACCTGCTGCTGCAGCGGGCCGAGGACCGGCCGCTGTGGGAGGGGGCCGACCCGGCGTACGTGGTGCTGGACGAGTTCCACACCTACGACGGCGCGCAGGGCACCGACGTGGCGATGCTGTTGCGGCGGTTGGCGTCCGCCGTGGGCGCCTCGAAGCCGGAGCGGCCGCTCGGGTCGATCTGCCCGGTGGCGACGTCGGCGACCCTCGGTGAGGGCGGGGGCGACACCGGCGGCATCCTCACCGTCGCCGAGCAGGTGTTCGGCGTGCCGTTCGGTGCGGACGCGGTGATCGGTGAGGAGCGGCTGAGCGCCGACGACTTCGTCGGCGACATCGACTACGAGCTGCCCGAGCCTCCCGGCCCCAAGGAGGTCATCGAGGTCTCGGGCGGGCCGGGCGTGGAGTCCGACCCGGACCGGCTCGACCTGGACGGGCTCGCCGAGCGGCTGCTGGGGCGGCGCGGCCTGGACGCCTTCCAGATCGGGCGGCTGCTGAAGAAGCACGACTTCACCCACGGGGTGCTCGCGCTGCTGAACGGCGAGCCGCTCGACGAGTGGGGGCTGCGGGACCGCATGGCCCGCTTCGGGTACGCGTGGGCGCGCACCGCGCGGGAGAACCCGCGGCTCGCGCTGGAGGCGCTGTCGCGGTTCGTGGCGCTGCTGTCGTCCGCGCGGGACCCGGAGTCCGACGCGCGCCGGCCGCGTCCGCTGCTGCACATCGAGGCGCACCTGTGGGTCCGTCCGGTGGGGCGGGTGCTGAGCGGGGTGAGCGGCCGGCCGGAGTTCCGCTGGTACGAGGACGAGCGGACCGTCGCGCGGCGCTCCGCGCTCACCGCGGCGTCCGCGTCCGAGGACCCGTCCGAGAGCGACGACTGGCCGACGGCGGACTCGCGGCGGCCCCAGGCCCTGCCGGGTTCGGACACCGTGCAGCGACCGGCCCAGGCCCATCTGCCCGCGATCTACTGCCGCGTCTGCGGCCGTTCGGGCTGGGCGGCGCTGTCCCCGGAGGCCGATCCGCAGAAGCTGGAGACCGGTCCGCCGAAGATCTGGCAGGCCGCCGTCGGACGGGACAAGCGGCGGCTGCGGTACTTCATCGCGGCGACCCCGGCCGAGGCGCGGGACGCCCTCGCAGCGCTCACCGGCACCGCGCCCCAGCAGGCGGGCGGCGTCGATCCGCAGTCCGTCGTGGTGCTGGACGGGGCGCAGAGCACCTACCGCATGCCGGTCGCCGGGGACGGGGAGGGGCTGCAGGACGCCTGGTTCGCGCGGGCCCTCCTGGACAAGAAGACCGCCGACCAGGCCGCCCGGGACGACACCTGCCCGGCCTGCAACACGGACAACGGCATCAGGTTCCTCGGCACCGCGCTCGCCGCGCTGGCCTCCGCGACGGTCACCCAGCTGTTCACCGGCGGCCAGGAGATCGCGCTGGCGCCGGAAGAGCGCAAGACGCTGCTGTTCAACGACTCCACGCAGGACGCGGCGCACCGGGCCGGGTACGTCGCCAACGCCTCGTACAAGTTCTCGCTGCGCTCGCTCCTCGCGCACCAGCTCGACGACACGGGTGCGCCGCTCCCGCTCAACGACCTGATCGGCGACGTCCTGGACTCCGTGGACGATCCGCAGGCGCTGGCCGCCGTCGTCCCGCCGGACCTGCACGACGAACCGGGCGTGGACCGGCTCCTGTCGGGGCGCGGCACCGGGGACGCGCGGACCTGGAAGCTCATCGGGGAGCGGCTCGCGTTCGCGACCGTCATGGAGTTCGGGCTGCGCTCCCGGCTCGGGCGCACCCTGGAGCTGACCCGGACCACGGCCGCGGAGGTGGTGGTCGCCGATCCGGACCGGATCGTCGCGCTCGCCCGCGACCTGCACCTCACGCTGCCGGGGCAGTTGGGGCTGGGCGGCGGCCTGCCCACGCCCGAGCGGTACCTGGCGTACGTGCGGGGGTTGCTGGAGCGGGTGCGGCTGCGCGGTGGCGTGCGGCACCGGTGGCTGGAGACCTGGATCAAGGAAGCGGGTGTCAACCAGTACCTGATCTCCGGCCGGCGGCCGGAGGGGATGCCCGCCTTCCCCGAGGGGTACGTGGCGCCCCCGAGGTTCCTGCTCGACGGCCCCAAGGAGAAGTCGAAGTTCGACACGATCACCGGTCGGGGCACCTGGTACCAGGACTGGACGCGGCGCTGTCTCGGTCTGGACGCGGTGCAGGCGACCGAGTACCTGCGCAGGCTGCTGCCCGTCCTCGCGGACGAGGGCGTGCTGTCGGTGCGCACCGCCAAGGACCGCACGACCCGCGTCTACGGTCTGCAGCCGGGCCACATCCACGTGCGGCTCCTGACGGACGACCTGGTCAACAAGGCGTTCGTGTCCTGCGAGGAGTGCGGCTGGCAGCAGGTGGTGCCGCCCGAGCGGCGCACCCGCTGGTACGGGCACCCCTGCCCGCGCTGGCGCTGCACCGGCCTGCTCACCCCGCCGCAGCACGGCGTGTCGTCGACCGGGGCGGGCAGCGGCGGCTTCGGCGGGAAGCTGGAGCGTGACTACCGGGCCGACTACTACCGCCGCCTGTATCTGACCGGCGGCACCTACCGGGTCGTCACGGCCGAGCACACCGGCATGCTGACCCGGCCCGAACGGGAGCGCGTGGAGCGCACGTTCCGGCAGGGCAGCCACTACACCGACCCCAACGTGCTGTCCTGCACGCCCACCCTGGAACTGGGCATCGACATCGGCGACCTGTCGGCGGTGCTGCTCGGTTCGCTGCCGGGCGGCCCGGCGAACTACGTGCAGCGGGCCGGGCGGGCCGGACGCAGGACCGGCAACGCGCTGGTGGTCGCCTTCGGCGGGCGCCGGGCCCGCGACCGGTACTACCTGGACGACCCGACGGAGATGATCGCCGGTGACATCGTGCCGCCGGGCTGCTACCTGTCGGCCGTGGAGATCCTGCGCCGCCAGTACACGGCGCACCTGCTGGACCGGGCGGCGCGCGGCGAGCTGACCACGGCCGACGGTGAGCCGCTCATGCCGCTGCCGCGCCTGTCGTCGACGCTGTTCGGCACGGAGAGCTGGTGCCAGGACCTGTCGGAGGCGGCGCTCACCCACGGGGCGCGGCTGGTGGAGGAGTTCCTGGCGCTGTTCCCGCAGGCGCCCGGCGGCCCGGACGACGACCGGGGGGTGTCCGCGCACGCCGCGGGCGAGCTGCGCGCCTACGCCACCGGCGGCATCGCGCGCACCTTGCAGGAGGCCGAGGAGGAGTGGACGGCGCGCCGCGAGGAGCTGCGCCGCCGTATCGCCGCCATCGACACCGCCGTCGACGGGCTGCTCGCCGAGGACCGCGAACAGGGCGCGGAGCGGCGCGAGTTGCTCGCGGAACGGCGCGCCACGGGCGAGCTGCTGCGCCAGCTGAGCCAGACCAGCGCCCACGGCGCCCTCGTCGAGCTGGGGCTGCTGCCCAACTACAGCCTCACCGACACGACGACGTCACTGGAGGCCACGCTCTACTGGAAGGAGGCGTCCGGGGACGACGAGGACGGCGGGAACGGCGGGGACGCCGAGGCCCCGGAGGGCGACGACGACCGCCGGAACCAGGTGTACCGCAGCGAGATGCGCGACTACGAGCGCTCCCGCAAGCCGGCCCTGACCGAACTCGCGCCCGGCAACAGCTTCTACGTCAACGGCTACCGGCACGTCGTGCGCGCCCTCGACATCGGCAGCCCCGAGCGGCGCGCCTGGGCGGTGTGGCGCCTCTGTCCGGCCTGCGGGTACGCGCGCACGCACGGCGATCCGGAGAACGACACCTCGCCGTGCCCGCGGTGCGGTTCCCGGGAGATCGCCGACGCGGGCTGCGTGCACCGCGTACTGGAGCCCCGGCGGGTGCTGTCCCGGGACAAGCGGGACGACGCCCGGGTCCGGGACGACCGCGACGAGCGGGACCGGAGGCGGTACGCGGTCCTCACCACCGTCGACATCGACCCGGTGCACCTGGCGGCCGGATCGTGGCGGCACGACACCGCGGTCTTCGGCGCCGACTTCACGCGCAGGGCCGTCGTCCGCACCCTGAACCTGGGGGTCGACCGGCAGGACGGCAGCAGCACGGTTCCGCTGGCCGGGGACGACGTGCGCCTGAACCCGTTCTACGTGTGCGCGAGTTGCGGCGGCGCGACGGCCGACGGCCGGCCCGTCGTCGACCAGTCGCAGCACGCGCTCACCGCGTCGCTCGCCCGTTCCACCCGTGCGAGCGCCCACCACCAGTTGTGGTGCCCGCGCCGACGGCTGCGCGGCAGCGGGGAGGAGCAGGGCGCCGGGCTGGACGTGCCGCTGCTGCTGGCGCACGAGCTGACGACGGAGGCCGTCCGCATCCTGCTGCCGGCGTCCGTGGCGCGGGCCGGGGAGCGGCTCGCCTCGTTCACCGCCGCGCTGTTCGCGGGCATAGCGGCCCGCTACGGCGGCGACCCCGACCACATCGACATCACCGCCGCGTCCATGCCGGACGGCGAGGACCGCGACTGGCCGCGCCGGTTCCTCGTGGTGTACGACCGGCTGCCCGGCGGCACCGGTTACCTGCACCGCCTGGCGACCTCCGAGGGCTTCCGCGAGGTCCTGCTGAAGGCCCGTGAGGTGATCGAGAGCTGCGACTGTCTGAGGAAGGGGCTCGACGGCTGCCACCGCTGCCTGCTGCGCCGCGTACCGCCGGCCGACTACGACAAGGTCAGCCGCAACGAGGTCCGGCAGATGCTCGACGAACTGCTCGGTGCGGACGGCGAGCGCTGGCGCACCTCGTCCGTCGCCACCACCCAGCACATCCCGATGCACCAACAGGCCGAGAGCGATCTCGAAGTCCTGTTCATCGACACGCTGCGCGAGTGGGCCGAACTCCCGGAGAGCCGGGCGAGCGGTGACGCCTACATCACTCCGGCCGGCACCCACGCACTGGACCTGCGGCTGACCGCGGCCGACGGCACCACGCTGAGCTGGCGGGTGTCGCAGCAGCGCGTCCTCGACGGCACCCGCCCCGACGTCCTCTTCGAACGGGTCGACGCGCCCGGCCCGCGCGTGGCGCTCTACCTGGACGGCTACGAGTTCCACGCCGGCCGTGCGCACAACCGCGTCGGCGACGACGCCGACAAGCGCACACGGCTGCGGGCCGAAGGACTCAGGGTCTTCCAGCTCACCTACGGCGACGTGAGGGGATGGCAGCGCCACGTCCGGGACACCGGTTACGCGGGCGCGGGACCGGCCGACCCGGTGTGGGAGCCGTACGACGACCGGGCCCGCGGCACGGCCCGCGACTACTACGCCAAGGTGTGGGGCGCCCTGCCCGGTGAGCTCGCGGAGACGGTGTGGGTCAATCCGGCCGTCCAGCTCATGGAGTACCTGCGCCGACCGGACGCGAGGCTCTGGCAGGGGCGGGCGGAGGCCGCCCTGGCAGGCTTCAGGGGCGCCGGGGCCCGCCCCGTCGCGCTGCCGCCGGACGTGCTCGGCGAGCAGATCACGGCGGCGCTGCGCGGAGGGACGCCCACCGGGCCGCCCGGCCCGGTGCATCTGTTCACGGTCACCGACCGGTCGGGGCTGCCGCTGGTGTTCGCCGCGGACGGCCGGGCGAAGCCCCCCGCGTGGACCGGCATCGCCCTGCTCGACGACGCGCCGGGCGTCCACGCCCAGGAGGAGGCGCACAAGCGCCGCTGGCGGGCCTGGCTGTACTGGTCCAACCTGCTGCAGTTCCTGGACACCGGCGGCGGTGACGCCGTCCAGCTCACGACCGGCCGTCTCGACGGGTTCCCGGTCGAGACCCTGGCGGTCACGGGCGGCAGCGGTGTCCTGGAGAGTGTCCGCGTCACCCTCGCCGCCACCGCGACCGCGACCGCCGCCGTCGGCGGAACGCCCGTGCCGGCCGGGACCGCCGCGCCGTCGCCGCAGGCCCCGGCCGCCGCGGAGGTGTCCCGGGCGGGCGCCGCCGCGCCCGTGCGGGACGCGGCGTGGGACCGGGTCGTCGAGTACCTCGACGCGGACGAGCCCGGCCTGCTCGCGCTCGCCGCGGCCCTCGCCGCGCGCGGTGTCCCGGTCCCCGAGGACGGCCACGAGCTCGACGAGAACGGCTGGCTGGCCGAGTTGGCCTGGCCCGCCGCACGCGTCGGTGTCGTCCTCGCCCCGCGCCCGCCGGAGGGCGAGGACGAGGACCCGGAGGCCGTCGACCGCGACCGTGCGTTCGCCGCGGCCGGCTGGGAGGTGCGGCCCGCCGCCGACTGGACCGCGGACGACATCGCGGACCGCCTCGACGGCGCACCGCCGACACCACCGGCGTCCCCGTCCGGCGACCGGAACCCTCCTGACCAGCCCGACGGCACCACCACGGAGAACGGGGAGAACGAACAGCCGTGACCGGCAAGAACGTGACGCTGCGCCTGCTCGACAAGGCGGACCGGGAGATCCTCAAGCTCCCCCGCCCGGTCAAGGGCGCGATCTACGACTTCCAGCACAAGTTCAAGACCAACCCCGACTCCGCGGGCCTGCGTCTCAAGCAGTTGCAGGGACACGACAAGCTGTACTCGGCGCGCGTCAACGACGAGTACCGCGCGCTGCTGCTGCGCCTGGCGGACGACGACTGGCTGATCGTCTCGGTCAAGCACCGCAAGGACGTGTACGCGCACCTGGACCGGCTCACGTACTCGGTCAACCGCGTCACCGGCGGCATCGAGTACGTGGACCTGCAGGTCGTGCAGGCGGAAGTGCTCACTCCCCCGGCCCCGCGGACCGCCGCACCGACCGCCGGACCCGCAGAGCCCGCAGAGCCCGCCCGTCCCGCCGAGCCGGCCGCTCCCGAGCCGCTGTTCGCGAAGTGGTCGCAGCAGCAGCTCACCGATCTGGGGGTGGCCCCGTCCCTGCTCCCGGTCGTCGCCGCACTGACCACCGAGGACCAGCTCCTCGGACTCGCCGAGTACGCGCCCCAGCTCACCGGCGAGGTGCTGCTGGCGCTGTACGACGGCAAGGAGTACGACGACGTCCTGGAGCAGGTCACCGCCCCCGTCGCGGCGCCGGAACCCGTGGACCCCGAGGACTTCCGGGCCGCCGCCGAACGTCCCGCCACCATCGTCACCACCACCGACGACGCGCTGCGCGAGGCGCTGGAGGGTGAGGACTTCGGGCGCTGGAAGGTGTTCCTGCACCCCACGCAGGCCAAGCTCGTCTCGCGGGACTACAACGGTCCCGCCCGCGTGGGCGGCGGGCCCGGCACCGGCAAGACGATCGTGGCGCTGCACCGGGTCAGGTACCTGGTCGAGCGGCTCCCGGCCGGCCGGAACAAGCCGGTCCTGCTGACCACGTACAACAAGAACCTCGCGGCGGACCTGCGTTCACGGCTGCTCGCCCTGGGCGGCGAAGCGCTGCTGGCGCGCGTCGAGATCAGCCACGTCGACCAGCTCGCGCTGCGGACCGTCCGGGAGGCGGAGCCCGGCAACCGCAAGCGGATCATCGACGAGGCGCAGGCGGTCCGGGAATGGCGCTCGCTCCTGGACGAACTCGGCGAGGACGGCTGGGACGCGGAGTTCCTGAACGACGAGTGGACGCAGGTGATCCTCGGCCAGGCCGTCACCTCCCGCGCGGAGTACTTCCGGGTGCGCCGCGCCGGCCGTGGCGGCACCGTCACCCGTGCCCAGCGCGCCGAGATCTGGCAGCTCGCCGAGCGGTTCACCCAGCGCCTGGACCGGCTCGGAGCCCAGACGTGGGACCAGGTCGCGGAGCGGGCCGCGCAGTTGGAGGCGGCGCGCGCCCGGCGTATCCAGGCCGTCGACCGCCGGCGGGAGGAAGCGGGCGGCCTGGACAACATCCACGTGGCCGACGGTTCGGGAGGCTGGCTGCGCTACCGGTACCGGCACATCGTGGTCGACGAGGCGCAGGACCTGCGGCCCGCGCACTGGAAGATGCTGCGCGCGATGACCGCTCCGGACCGCAACGACCTCTTCCTGGTCGGTGACACCCACCAGCGCATCTACAAGAACCAGGTGACCCTCGGCAGCCTCGGCATCAACATCCGCGGCCGGTCGTCGAAGCTGTCGCTGAGCTACCGCACCACCCGGCAGATCCTGCGCTCCGCGCTGAACGTGCTCGGCGACGAGACGTACGACGACCTCGACGGCAGCACCGAGACGCTGGCCGGGTACCGGTCCGTGCTCAGCGGGGCCGTCCCGGACCTGCACCGGCTGGACGACTGGGAGGACGAGCGCGAGGCGATCGCCGCGCTGATCGAGTCCTGGGGTGAGGTGCCGCACGAGCAGATCGCCATCGCCGTGCCGACCAACCTGATGGCGAGCGAAGCCGCGAACACGTTGCTCCAGCACGGTATCCAAGCGTTGGAGATAGGCCCGGACGGGCCCCGCGGCGACAGCGGCGTCCACATCGGCACGATGTTCCGGTTCAAGGGGCTCGAGTACCAGCGCATGATCATCGCCGGGGTGAGCGACGGGCTGGTGCCGCATGCGAGCGTCCAGCAGCGGCGGACCACGGACCCGGCGCGCTACCGGACGGAGATGCAGCGCGCCCGGTCCCTGCTCTTCGTGGCGACCACGCGCGCCCGGGACAGCCTGGACGTCTTCTGGCACGGGGAGCCGAGCCCGTTCCTCAAGGAACTGATCAAGGTCCGGCCGCCGGTCGGGGCATGACCGGCCCTTGGGGCACGAGGAACGGCCGCCGGGGGTCCTCCGGCGGCGTCCTACGGGTCGCGCGTGCCGGGTCCGGGGCCGGCAGGTACGGGGCGAGGGCGGCGTACACGTCCGCCGCCCCGCCGGGTCGGTCCTCGGGGCGCTTGGCGAGCAGGGCGTGCAGCAGGTCCTGGAGCGCGGCCGGGGCGTCGACCCCGCATCCGGCCAGCCGGGGCGGGGGCGCGGTGAGGTGCCGAGTCGCCAGCTCGGCGGGGCCCTCACCGTGGTAGGGGGGTCGGCCGGTGAGCATGTGGTGCAGCAGGCACCCCACCGCGTACAGGTCGCTGCGGCCGTCCAACGGCTGTTCGCCGGACAGGAGTTCGGGCGAGGCGTAGGCGATGTTGCCGAGGGTCTCCCCCGTCATGGTGAGCCGCGGGTCGGCGTCCGAGAGCACCTTCACGAGGCCGAAGTCGAGGATCTTCACCAGACCGCTGGTGCGGACCATGACGTTCTGCGGCTTGAGGTCGCGGTGCACCAGGCCGGCCGCGTGCGCGGCGGACAGCCCCGAGCACAGTTGCGCGGCCACGGAGACCGCGGCGGACACGGGCAGGCGGCCGTCGTCGGCGCCGTCGACGACGTTGTCGAGGGTCGTCCCGTCGACGAGCTGCATCACCAGGCAGCAGACGTCCTCGGTGACGGCCGCGTCGTACACGGTGGTGATGTTGGCGTGGTCCAGCCGTGCGGCGGCCTTGGCCTCCCTCTCGAAGCGCGCCAGGGCGGTGTGGCGCCAGTCGGGCAGGGCGAGCAGGTCCGCGGCGACGGTCTTGACCGCGACAGGGCGGGCCAGATACACGTCCGTCCCCTGCCAGACGTGCCCCATCGCCCCTCGGCCCAGGATCCGGTCCAGCCGGTACCTGCCGCGCAGAACCTTGCCCGCAGCGAACTGCTCCACGTCCACTTCCTCCGGTGAGCCCCAGCGGCATGTCGGTGCACGAACTGCCTGGCCGAAGGACCGCCGTCGACCGCCCGTGCAGAAGAAGTCAACCAGCCTCGCACACACCTGGTCCGCGACAGCCCGTAGGTCTCCTGGTCGGACGAGCCCGGCCCGTTCCTGACGGAGGCGGGTGGGTGAGGGCGAAGGCCGGAGGCCCGAGATCAGGACGGTCCTGCCCGACCGTCCGGACCGGGCCACCGGCCGGGTCGTGCGCCGCCACCGCTTGCGTGCCACGCCGCCGGAGTCGTCGATCTCGATGAGTTGCGCCGATTCCGCCGGCAGACGCAAGGAACGGTCTCATCGGGTGAGCCGGGCCACGGTGCGTTCGACGGTCCAGCGGTGCCTGCCCGCCCAGCCGCCGACCGGAGTCCGTACCCACCTCTACGGGCGATCCGGGGCGTGATGCCACGGCCGGTGGCCATCGGCGCAGGCGGGGTGGCCGTGGCCCGCTACCGCGATCGCAGCGGCGCGGGGCGCTGTGGAGCGGGACGCGCTATCGCTGCTGTGCGAGCCACTCGTCGAAGGTGGTCGGCGCGATGCGGGCGCCCGCTCGGGGCAGCAGCACGTCACCGGCCATCGCCGGGCCGAACAGCGCCGACCACGTCGGCACGAGCTTGACCGCACGGCCGCGCGCGTCGTTGGTGCGCCGGGCCATGTCCACCAGATCCTGCGGCTCGGGACCGGCGACCTCCCGGTAACGTCCCTGCGGTGCGCCCGTGGCGATCTCGGCGAGGATGTCGGCCACGTCCGCGGGTGCGATCGGCTGGACGAGCAGGGGCGCGATGGTGGCGGTGCCTTCCCGCTCGGTCCAGCTCGTCACCATCGCGGCGAAGTCGTGGAACTGGGTGGCCGGGACGATCGTCCACGGCACCGGGCCCTCGGCCACGAGACGCTCCTGCTCGCGCTTGCCGGCGTAGTGCGCGTTGCCTCCGACGCGGTCGACGGCGGCGATCGAGAGCAGCACGTGGTGGCGGACACCGGCCCGTTCCTCGGCTGCGAGCAGCGTCCGGGTGGTGGTGCCGAAGTACGTCACCGCTTCGTCCCGGTCGGTCGCCGTGCAGTTGGTGGCGTCCACGACGGCCTCGACGCCGGTCAGGGCGGCGTCGAGGCCGTCGCCCGTGGTCAGGTCCACGCCGAGTGAACGGCTGATGCGCACGACGTGGTGTCCGGCCCGTTCCAGGGCGGCGACGGCGAGGGCCCCGATGTTCCCGGTCGCTCCGGCCACGGCGATTCGCATGGTCCGCATGGTGATCTCTCCTCTGCCTCTCGCACTGCCGCCGGACGCTATCTCGGACTAAAGAGGTCCGCAATATCCGGGATAGGATCCGGCCATGAAGCTGCCTGTGAGTACGGAATGGCTGTTGCACTGCGCCACGTCGCTGGCGCAGCTCGAGGCGGGGACCACCGCGTCGGCGGCACAGCTCGCCCGGTACTTCGACCTGCCGGCGGCCTATCTCGCCAAGCAGCTCCAGGCGCTGGTCAAGGCCGGCGTGCTGGCCGCGACGACGGGCCCGCGCGGTGGGTTCCGGCTGGCCCGGCCCGCTTCCGAGATCACGCTCCTGCAGATCGTCGAGGCGGTCGACGGTGCGTCCGCGCCGTACGAGTGCCGCGAGATCCGCCAACAGGGACGGGGAGCACTGCCCGCAGAGGAGTGCCAGAACCCCTGCATCCTCGCCGAGAAGATGGCCGAAGCCCACGAAGCCTGGCGGCACAGCCTCGCCGCGACCTCGCTCGCCGAGATCATCGCCGCACTGCCCCCGTCGGCCCCCTCCCGCACCCGCCTGCGCCTGACCGGGACGCCGTAGCGCATCCGCCGCCCCGGGCAGCGCCTCGGAGGTCGCCCGGACGGGCGGCCGGTCAGGCCCGCGCGAACCCCGGCGGGTCGAGGGCCTCGACGATGCGGGCCGCCGACACCCGCGCCGCTTACGACGTGCTGTACCAGACCACCGACGCCGAGCTGCTCGCCCGGGCGAGCGTGTGGGCGGGCTCAGCCGGGACCGCCGCCGATCAGGTCTTCAACGTGACCAACGGCGACCAGTTCCGCTGGTCCGGCCTCTGGCCGCGGTTCGCCGAGCACTTCGGCATGGCCTACGCCCCGCCCCAGCAGATGTCGCTCACCGAGGCGATGCCGACCCGCGCGGACGTGTGGCAGCGACTCGTCGACCGTCACGGCCTGGTCCCCACGCCGTACGAGAAGCTCGTCGCCTGGTCGGTCGGGGACTTCCTGTTCCACCACGAGGCGGACCACATCACGTCCACCGTGAAGATCCGTCAGGCGGGGTTCGCGAACGCGCTCGACACCGAGACGCGGCTGCTGCAGCTGTTCGACCGCCTGGTGGAGCAGAAGGTGCTGCCACCGTTCCGCGACCGCTGAACCGCGTACACCGGCGTGGTTCACCTCTACCGTGCCACCGCGAACGCCTGGAGCACGGGTCAGTGGCCGGACAGCGGGGGTTGTGATTTCAGGTGGGCGCGCGAGATCGTTCGAGGCGATACTGCCGGTGTCGTCCGTTGGAGGGCCTCCGTGACCGATCCTGTGCCCGCGTCGCTGCCCGCCCCGCCCTACTACGCCGTGGTGTTCACCGCCGTGCGGACCGCCGGCGACAACGGCTACGGGGAGACAGCCGAGCGGTTGCTGGAACTGGCCGCCGACCAGCCGGGATTCCTCGGGGTCGACTCCGCTCGCGGCGCGGACGGTCTGGGGATCACGGTGTCGTACTGGAGGGACGAGGACTCGATCGCCGCTTGGCGGGATCACGCGGAGCACGCCCCGGCCCGTGCGCACGGGCGCGAGCACTGATACTCCTCGTTCACGCTCCACGTGGCCAAGGTCGAGCGCGCCTACGGGTTCAGCTGAGCCCACGGGCCGCCGGCCCCGCACGGCGTGCTCGGCGAGCCGGTCGAAAGCTCGGGCGCACGGCTCCACCCGGCTGTCTGAGCGGCGAACGGGAGGGGGGTCTCTCGGGCGGGCGTATGGCTTGTTTGCGAGCAGACACCGAGGAGTCAGAGGCCGTAGGCTGGCGGAAAACAGACGTCTAGTCGCCGAAGGGGGCGATAACCCCATTACTTCATGGCCGAATTGGTCCCGGCTGCGCTCGGGATGATCTCGCTCATCTGTTGCATGACTTACGTCGGTGTTGCCGCAGCCATCGCGCTTGTGGCCACCTTTTCGAAGCGGCCGAGCCGTCGCCGGGAGGCCCGCGAAACCCTCCGGATCCTGGTGCGCATGCAGGGAGACGTGTCGCCCCAGGAACAATCCGCCTGTTCACGGTAACCACTCAGGTCCTTGGTCACGGGCGAGCGGGTGAGGGCCAGGGGTGTCCGGCGAAGAGGTCGTCCTGCACCGCCGCCTGTCCCCTAGCGCAGGAACGACTTCGGATCCCGCAGGACGTGCCACAGCCCCGCCGCGAGCTGTACGACCGTCATGGCGAAGAGGACCCAGAACACGAACTCGGCCCCGGGCGCGAGGTTGTGGACGGTGCCGTCCTCCCACTGGCAGTAGGCCCGCGGCGGAAACGGGGTGGAGATTCCCGAGACCTCCCCGCTCCCGGTGACGCCCTCCCGCATCGGCACCCCGGGGCAGGGGTCGGTCTCCGGGAACAGGAAGGGGTCGTCCGCCACCATGATCACGACCCAGGTCATGGCACCGAGCGGCACCGTCCAGAACACCGAGGTCCGCATCCACAACGGCAGCAGCGGATGCGCCAGCAGCCCGCGCAACGCGACCCAGCCGACCACGAGCCCGACGAAGACCGGGAGCAGCGTCATGACACCGCCGCAGTCTTCCGGGCGCGGAGCTCGGTGGCGTAGCCCGTGCCGATGACGAGCAGGAGGGCGGCCAGGGCGAGGGACGCGGTCGCCCAGTTCATCCACACGTAGCCGGCCTCACTGGAGTAGACGGTGCTGTCGTCGCGGACGCAGTCGAAGCGGAGTGGCAGGTACGAGGACCGGTGGTGGGAGAGGCCCTGTCTCGTCTCCGCGTCGAAGCCGTCGCGACAGGCCGGAGCCGGAATCGAGTCCGCGCCGTTGCCGAACTCGTGCTCCGACAGCAGAACACCGGAGAGCCCCAGGGAGTAGACGGCCACGGCCGCCCACACGGCCGCTGCCGCCGCACGGCGCAGCAGATGCACCGCCCAGGGCTCGGGCCGACCGGGGAACGCCATCGCGACGACCCCCGTCGCGGCGATGAGCGCGCCGAGGGCACAGATCGCAAAGAGACCTAAACCCACCAGCAGCACGCCCGTCCCTCCCGCCCCTTCCGTCCGGGCGGGGGCGGGGCTTGAGGGATGAGCGGGGCGGCAGGCATGCGGGCCACCTCATCAGCACCACCCCGGACCGTCTGTGGCGGAAGCCACTCCTCCGGTCACAGTCGCGTCACAGCGGGCGGAGGTCCACGGGGCCCGTGTGGGGTGAGTCGCCCATGTGTCTTCGGGTTCTGCCCGGTCGAGGACAGAAGCCCCCCACCCCAGCAGAACCCGTCGGGCTGCGCTTTCGTGAACGAACCGCGAAGCGAGAGGCCGTCGTTCTCCGTCTCGCGGCTCTCCCCGTACCGCGCCGCACACCGCCGGATGTCGTCGCGTACGAAGGGCCCGCGTCGGCGCGTCGCCCCTGGTCGTGCCGGGCCACGGGACGTCACCGTGAGTACGTGACCGCAACACAACCATCCCCCACGACACACCGGTTCACGATGTGCTTCAGCTCGACTCCGCGTGGCGCCCGGCTCGCCAGACAGCTGTGCGGGCACCGCCTCGATGCCTGGGACGTCCCTACGCCGGCGACGTCAACGAGACACGGCCCTCATCACCACCGCGCTGTGCGCCGACGCCGTACGCCCCGGGCGGGTCCCCGGCCAGGACTTCCACATCCGACCGGCCGCCGGGGCGGACGGTGGGCGGCTGCGTGTGGAGGTCTCCGACACCTGAGCGGAACGCCGGCCCGTCGTCACCGCCCCTTGCCCGGCCCCCTCCAGCGCCACCAGCCACCTCGAGGTGGTCCACGCTGCGTCCGGACCGCTCCCGGTCCACGGCCCATCGCTCCGACTCGGCCCGCTTCCGAAGCCGTCGCAGTAGTCCCTTCCCCACCAGGACCGGGGCGACGTGCCTCGACAAGCCGTCGGCGTCGCGCTCGACCCCCTGGAAGGTCTGCTGGGTGAAGCCCAGCAACACCCCGGAGGTCGCCGGATACCCGGGCTGCGGCGTGTCGACTGCCCAGCCCCGCTGGTCGGCACGCCGGAAGAGGTCGTCGACGGGGTGGTGAACACCGCGCCACCCACTCGCCCGCGCTTGTGGACCGGCTGCGCTCCGAGGGGTTCGTCGTGTGCGACCGCAACGAGGACGGCGCGTGGATCACCCCGGCCCCCACGGTCGACGAGGTGAGAGGCATCGTCTACTGTTCCGTCTTTTCCCAGGGTCTGACCCCGAGCTTTCCGGTGGTTCCGAGGTCGAGGTGCGGGGTCACCGTCACCGGGTCGGCGCCCTCCTTCGCCCGGACCCGCACGTAGGGCACGTTCACCGGCGTACCGAACTCGGTGGTGTTGCGCCAGACCAGGCCGGCGGTCGCCGACTCGCCGGGCTCGAGCGTGACGGGCCGGGGCTGTTCGTCGGGCCCGGCGCCGGTGGTGATGTCGCCGCTGCCGTCGAGGATCTCGATGCCGTCGACGGGCTCGAGGCCCTCGTCCAGGAGTTCCAGCAGCGGGTAGCCCTCGACGGTGTAGGCGCGCGTGCCGCAGTTGTCGAGGTGCAGGCCCACGACGCGCAGTCCCATGGCCGCGTTGCCCTCGTCGATGCTGATCCGGATCCCGGAGGCGGGGCAGGAGCCCGGTTCGGCCGGCGCCTCGCCCGCAGGGACCTTGGTCACTTCGAGCACCTCGGCCTGCGTCACCCGCGGCGCGGTGGGCGGCAGTTCCCCGGCCCGGACCGTGCCCCGCACGGTCTGTCCGGGGCCGAGGTCGCGCACGGTCTCGGTCTGGTTGGTCACGGCCCCGCCGTCACCGCTCATGAAGGTGAAGACGATCGAGTAGGTCAGGGCCTCGGCGCCCTCGTTGGTGACCTCATAGGCGGCGGAGACCCCCGAGTCCGAGCCCGTGGTGAGCCTGTCGGCGGAGACCAAGTGGCTGCGGGTGGGTGAGGGGGAGTCCGACGGGAGGGTCAGCGAGGTGATCCGTACGCCGTCCTTGCCCGGATCGTCGATCCGCGCGCCCTCCTGCGACGCGGCCGTGCCGGCGCCGGTGCTCCCGGCACCCGCGCGCTCCGTCCCACAGCCCGTGAGCAGCAGAGCGGTCGCGGCGAGAGCCGACAGTAAGGGGGTGGTCGCGGCGAGAGCCGGGCGGAGGTCAGCGAATCTGCGCATCCGGCCATCTCATCAGGGTGCGACCCCCGCACGTGTGATGGAGGCAACAGTTCCGGTCACAGGGCTGTCACAGGCGGGGGCGGGAGACGGCGGGGAGATACAACCCCCGAAGCGGCCACCCGCCGTTCGTCGATTCGTCAGGTCCGTGCTCGGCCCGACGAGCGGCCGGAGCAGCAGCCGCAAGAGCGGCCGGACAGGTCCTAGCCGATCAGGCGGCGGCGCCACTCCAGGGGGGTGACGGTGATGGCCCTGCCGGGGTCGTGGTCCCACTCGGCGTGGAGGCCGACTGCTTCTAGGGCAGCCACGACCTCGTGGCCGATGACCGCAGTGGTCTCGGACAAGCCGTCGAAGCCGCCGTACAGGAGCATCAGTCCGCGGCCGTCCGCGGCAGACTCTGTGCACTGGGTGTGGAAGTAGACGAAACCGCGGGCGTCGGGCCCGCCTTCGCCGCCGATCTCGGACCGGCCGCAGCTACGGCAACAGGTGAAGTTCTCGCGGGCGGTGATACCGGCCTCCCGCAGGGTGGTGAATGCGCGGGTGAGCCGCTCAGGGTCGGTCTCGCCCTGCCATGTGGCCTGCTCCGCGATCCGTTCCAGCCACATCCGGTCGGCCAGCGCCTGTGCCTGCTCGCGCGAGACGGGCCGACGGTCTTCGGTGACCAGGTACTCCTCGGCAAGCTGGGCCAGTTCGGCGCGGGAGGCGTAGCCGCCGACCAGCCCTCGCGGACGCGCTTCTCCAACTCCGCGCGCTCGTCTTCGTCGAGGTCGAGCGGCGGCCCCTCGGGGACGGGGCCCATGTCCAGCAGCGACCAGGCCGGACCACCCTCCCATCCGGTCTCCTGGCGGGCCCAGCCGGTGAGCGCCGCGATCACGACCTCGGGCCCGTCGGCCATCGCCTGGAAGTGCCGGTCGGCGGCACCGTCGCGGTGCTCCAGCGTGTAGTCACCACCGGCCTCGTGCCAGACCTGGGCGAAGACGTCCGGCAGGTCGGGTATGCGCTGGATCACCAGGAAGCGGTCACCGTCATCACCGATTCGCCGGACCAGCCCCTCCAGCTCCTCGGCGGACACGCGGACGTGCCGCTCCCGGTTCTCCGTCTTCACCACGATCTCGAGCATGCGCAGACTCTGGCACACCCCTCTGACCGCAGACCTCCCGAGACCCGCGACGCAACTGCTGCTGCGACAGCCCGGCCAGCCCTGATCCTGGGCGGTCATCGGCCGAGGTTTGACGACAGCCGGGGACTCACGTGCATCCGGTAGGCCCCCGGGCTCGGGGTCTGCGGATACGTGTCGCGCAGGGTGTGTACGGCCCGGTGCAGGGTCTCGGCCGTGCGGACGACGTCAGCCCCGATCACGTCGTCGATGTGCCACAGCGAACCGACCGCATGGGGGGGGAAGCCCGCCGTCTGGAAAGCGCTGACGATGCGGACGGCCTCGCCGGCGTGCTCTAGGGACTTCCCTAGGGGGACTGTTGCGCACACGTCAAGCTTCGGCATTCTGGGCCCGTCCGCGCATGAGGAGACCAATCCTCCACGCACTTCGTAGTTCGGAGACAGCATTGCGATCGATACGCATTGCCCTGCTGGGCCTCGTGGCCCTCGTGGGCGGCCTGCTCGCGGCGACGCCCGCGCAGGCGGCGCCCCTCTTCAAAGCCCCCTTCGCCTGTGGCCAGAAATGGACGTACAGCCACCACTCGGCCGAGGTCCGGGAGGCGCTGGACTTCGTCCGCAGCGACGGCGGCACCACCAACGGCTCGCCCGTGCTCGCCTCGGCCTCCGGAACCGCCACCCGGCACTACCAGGCGAACGGCGCCGGCAACTACATCAAGATCGACCACGGCGGCGGCTGGCAGACCTACTACTTCCACCTGAGCGCCTTCTCCGTCGCCAGCGGCGCGTATGTCGGCCAGGGACAGCAGATCGGCACCACCGGCAACACCGGCAACAGCTTCGGCGCGCACATCCACTACGAGCAGCTCTACAACGGCGTCGGCCAGAAGATCAAGATCAACGGAACCTCGCTCGCCTACCCCGGCTCGTACGGCAGCCACCACCTGACCAGCGACAACGGCTGCGGCACCGGCAAGTACTGGGTCGACACCTTCACCAACGCCACGGGCTACGCGCAGCCGAACACCAACGACGCGCAGGGTGTGCTGAACGCGGGCACCAACTACGTGTACTGCAAGGTGTGGGGCCAGGAGATCCGCGGCGCGAACGGCACCTACAACCACTGGTGGCTGAAGACGGACCTCGACACCACCTACGCCGGCAAGAACGGGCGCGGGGCGTATGTCTCCGCGTACTACCTGTCGCGCTGGGGCAACGACGAAGCACGTGACAACAACGGCACCGTGATCCCGAACTGCTGACGCCCCATCACCGAATGCGCCGGGCCCGGCCGCTCCCCTCGCGAGCGCCCGGGCCCGGTGCGCCGAGGGGCAGCCCTCGTCACCGTCCCCCTCATCGTCTTCACTCAACTGGGGCCACTGTGACCCCTGGCCTGAGCCCTCAACATGGGAAGCCGTGTGCATCCGGGGCCTTCCGGCGCGCTGAGCTGCACTTGTGGGGATGGTCCCTGCGGGCGTTGTAAGGGATCTGAAGGCGGCGTCGCAGGTCGGGGCCGATGGTGCCGCTCAGCAGCCTCGACGTGGGCGGTGCCGGGACACGCGTCCACGCCCCGGGGAGAACACCCCATCCCGAAACCGTGAGCACTTCGGCCACCGCTGTCCTGATTCCGCTCGTTTGAGCGCTTACGTGACACATGCCCGCCGACTGCTCACGGTTTTCGACACGGCACCCGCCTCCGGCCCCGCAGCGCAGGGACCGCAAAGATCCCCCACACCACCCGGCGGGACACCATCCGACACCGCGACCGGAACCGTACACATCGAGGTGAGCGGCACCCTGGGTGATCCTCGGCCCGTCACTGCCGTACGACGGAGAAGGTGGAACAGCCGAAGGAGCCGACGACTTCTCCTTCGAGGGCGGTGGGGTTCTCCTGCGGCACGTCCGCCTCGAGGTCGACCATGAGGTAGTTGTCGGGCTGATCGATCCAGCGGTCCCCGCGCAGGGCCATTCGGCCTTCTCCGTACGTCCCGATCATGGCGAAGGAGCCGGTGGGGACATCGAGGTTGTCCGGATGCGCGGAGAACCCGAACACCGCCTCCGGTGCACCGCCGCCGGAGGAGCTGATGTCCAGCCCGAGCCGGGACTTGCCCTGGTTGCGGAGGTGGCTGCCCCGCCAGGTGCCCACCACCGGCGGCTCCTTGGGGGCGGGCGCCTCGGCGGACCGGGTCGGCCCGGCCTGGGACGGCGTCGGTTCGGTCGGTGGCTGAGCCGCCCCGGCCGCGGCCGACGGTTCACTCGCGGAAAACGGCGTGTCCCGGTCGCGGTTGCCGCCGAGGACGTTCGGCAGGAACCATGCCAGTCCCCCTATGACGACCGCGGTTGCCGCGACCCCCGCAATGATCACGGCCCTCCTCGGTCCCCGCGTGCCTCCGCTGCGGGGTTCGGCGTAGCCGTACAGGTGCGGCACCGTGTGCGGCGTCGGCGGGCCCCCGAATGCGGGTCCTGGAGGCATGACCACGGGGCCGGCCAGTTGCGTGGGCGCCTGCGCGTCGACAACGGTGGACTGCTTGGCGGGAGGCAGCGGTGAGGGCGACGGAGGCGCGCTGTCGGTCACGACCTCGCCAGGGAATCCGGCAGCCACTGGACACCAGCGGCAACCTGCGCATCGCCGTCGATGTGCGAAAGCTGTTCCAGCAGTTGCTGCACGGTCGGGCGCCGGGCCGGATCCTTGGCCAGGCACCGGCCCACAACCGTGCGCAGCCGGGACGGCAGAGCACCGAGGTCGGACTCCTCGTAGACGATCCGATACATCAACTGGGCGGCGCTGCTGCCTTCGGTGGTTCCGAAGGGCCCGGTGCCGGTGGCGGTGAACGTCAGCGCCGTGCCGAGCGCGAAGACGTCGACGGCCGGAGTGATCGCGGCTCCCTTGAGCTGCTCGGGATACTCGGTGTCGCGGTTGTGGCGCCGGATGGGCGCTCACACCGTCAAGACGCGAAGGCAGAACGGGGTTTAAGTCCGGCGCCACCCACCCATTGTGTTCAACGTATTGACACGTGCATTACAGGGGCTTTACGTTCCGGCCACCTGAGAGCGCTCTCAGACTCCCTCCTGTCACAACTCGAGGTGCCCCATGCCATCCCCCCGCGCCCGCACCAGACCGGCAGTAGTACTGCTCCTGGCCTCAGCCCTCGCCGTCGTCGGCCTGGGCCCGGCCGCCGCACCGGCGGCCGCCGCCACCGTCCCCGTGGGCTCCGGCAGCTACTCCGACACCCGGCCCCCCGGTACGTCGGGCCCCACCACCAACACGGGAACGCCGGTCACGCCCAAGCTGACCGCCGCCGCCCGGAACCGGCCCGTGCCCACCAACGACTGGTGGTCCTCCCTCGCCTTCCAGCGCTACGGCGACAACCCGTACTCGACCCCCATGTACGGACACCCCCTCACCTACCAGGCCACGGCCGGCGGGCTCGACGTCGGCTACCCGACGACCCCCGCGATCGTCGGTGACGGCCGCCAGTACGAGTACGCCCACAAGCGCGACCTCACCATCGGCCTGACCGGCCTCAACTCACCCGACACCAAGGCCGACGACTGGTCCGACTGGACGGTCACCCCCCAGTGGTCCGACGGCGCCCGCACCCTGCGCACCACCATCGGCCACGGCTCCCCGTTCGTGTACGCCAAGGGCTCCGGCGGCAACGCCCAGATCACCACCGCCGGCGCGCCCACCGTCTTCGCCGACCAGGGCAACGTCCTCGGCATCACCGTCGCCGGGCACCACTACGCCCTCTTCGCGCCGACCGGCAGCGACTGGAACGTCGCCGGCTCCACCGTCACCGCGGGTCTCGGTTCCAAGGACTACTTCTCCGTCGCCGTGCTGCCGTCCACCGGCGCGCTGGCGACCTTCAAGAAGTACGCCTACAGCTTCGTCACCGACTCCAAGGTCACCTGGAGCTACACCGGGGGCACCGTCAGGGCCACCTACACGCTCACCACCGAGGCGAAGGAAGGCACCGAGCGCGGCACGCTCCAGGCCCTCTACCGCCACCAGTGGCTGAACACCACGGACCCCCTCACCTCCTACACCTACGTCTCGCCGCGCGGCACCATGAAGGTCCGCGAGTCGGCCTCCTTCACCACGAGCCAGAAGGCCGCGGCGGTGCTGCCCGCGCTGCCCAAGTCGAACGGCGTGGACGCCGCCAGACTGCGCGGGTACCTGAACGAGGTCGCGAACGCCGCCGACCCCTTCTCCGGCGCCACCGACACCTACTGGACCGGCAAGGCCCTCGGCCGCCTCGCCCAGCTCGTCCCGGTGGCCGACCAGATCGGTGAGACCGGCATCCGCGACAGGCTGCTGGGCCTGATGAAGGGCAGGCTCCAGGACTGGTTCACGGCGGGAGGCGCGAACGAGTTCAGCTACGACAAGGACTGGAAGACGCTCACCGGATACCCCGCCTCCTACGGCAGCGACACCGAGCTGAACGACCACCACTTCCACTACGGCTACTACGTCTACGCGGCGGCGATCGTCGCCCAGTACGACCAGGGCTGGGCCGCCGACTCCGCCTGGGGCGGCATGGTCAAGACCCTCGTACGGGACACCGCCAACCCCAGCCGCACCGACACCGCCTTCCCCTTCCTGCGCGGCTTCGACGTCTACGCGGGCCACAGCTGGGCCTCCGGGCACCAGGGTTTCGCCGCCGGCAACAACCAGGAGTCCTCCTCCGAGTCCACCAACCTCAGCGCCGCCCTCGTCCTGTGGGGCTCCGCGACCGGTGACACCTCGCTGCGTGACCTCGGCACCTTCCTGCTGACCACCGAGTCGGAGTCGATCGCCCAGTACTGGTTCGACGCCGACGAGCAGGTCTTCCCGTCCTCGTTCGGCCACGACACGGTCGGCATGGTGTGGGGCAGTGGCGCCGCCTACGCCACCTGGTGGACCGCCAACCCCGAGGAGATCCACGGCATCAACGTCCTGCCCGTGACCGGCGGATCGCTCCACCTCGGCGGCGAGAAGGCCGCGATCCGGCGCAACATCGCCGAGATGGAGCGGGAGAACGGCGGCCCGGCCGTCGAATGGCGCGACATCCTCTGGGAGTTCCAGTCCTTCGCCGACCCGGGTGCGGCCAAGGCGAAATGGGACGCGGGCCACGCCGGCTACACCCCGGAGGCGGGGGAGTCGAAGGCGCACACCTACCACTGGATCAACACCCTCGACGCCCTCGGCGCCCCGGACGCCACCGTGACCGGTGACATCCCCACCTCCGCCGTCTTCACCAAGGGTTCCGCCCGCACCTACGCGGCCCACAACCACGGAGCCACGGCGCGCACCGTGACCTTCTCCGACGGCAAGACCCTCTCCGTACCGGCCCGTTCCACCGCGACCGGCACCGGAACCGGTTCAGGAGACCCCGACCCCGACCCGGAGCCGGAACCGCCGACCGGTAACACCTTCCGGCTGCGCAGCGGTGGCGCCCTGACCACGGCGACGGACGGCACGGCGGGCAGCGACACCATCGCCTCCGCCGGCGGCGCCAACCGCGACGGCACCCCGTACCAGCCCCTCGTCTACGAGGTCCGCGGCGTCAACGGCAAGCTCACCCCGGGCGCGCAGACCGCCTTCCGGCTCCAGGTGGACGCGGGCAGCACGGTCGGGCTGGGCCAACAGGCCCGGGTCAGCTACGACTTCACCGGCGACGGCGCCTTCGACCGGATCGAGACGTACCACTACTTCGCGACCGACCCGGTCACCGGATGGGAGGAATACACGCAGGCACGCGGTCTCAAGGCGTCCACGGGCACACCGGGCGATCTGAACGGCGGCACCGTACGCCTCGAGGTGTGGAGCGCCATCGGCAACGGCACCTCGAAGCTCCAGACGGGCACGGACAAGTCCGTGCTGGTGATCCCGTACAACTGAACCGGCGAGAACCGGCGGCGGGCATCGGCATCCGGCCGATGCCCGCCGCCCGGGTGTCCTCCGGTACGCCCTGGCGGTTCGTGGACCGGCTCTCCCGTCCGGTCGTCGACCCCGGGCGGTTCCCGGGCGAGCGGGAGGAGATGCCGGCCGTCGGCGTGGGAGCGGTGTACACGGGGACGTCGCACCGGGGTGAGCTGCGGCCGGATGGCCACGACGGACGTCCACTCGTCGAGCGGTACTTCCACCCGTACGCCGAGGCCATGACCGACGCGGTCGCCGAACGGCCGGACGCGGTGGGGCGGGCGGTCGTCATCGACGCGCGCTCGTACCCGACCGAGCCCCTGCCGTACGAACTCCACGGCACCGGCCCCGCCCGTCCGTCTGCCTCTGGGCACGAACCCCTTCCGCACCCCGGCCGGGCTGCTCGCCCGCGCGGAGAAGGCGTTCGCGGGTTTCGACGGCACGGGGATCGACAGCCCCTTCGCGGGACGTACGCACCGCTCGAGTACTCCGGGAAGGACCCGCGGGTGAGCGCGCTGGTGATCGAGGTCCGCAGGGACCTGTACACGGACGAGCCGGGCGGTCCGGCGGGGCCGGGGCCCGGCGCGCCGGCGGAGGCACCGGCGGAACCGGTCCGGTCGGCCCACGCGGAGTAAGTGCTCCGGGCCGCCGCTCGTTCGCACCTCGAGGCACCGGCTCGCCGCCCTGCCGCCGCCCCTGCGTGGGGCCTACTCCTCCGGCAGGTGTGCGTCCGGTGCGTCCAGGCGGTGGCCGGGGAAGCTCGAGCGGGTGGCCGCCTCGTGGCGCATCCGCAGGAACTCCAGGTGCCGCTCGTACTGGTCGAGGCCGTCGGCGATGAGCTGTTCCTTGGTGTACCCCATCACGTCGTAGTCCTGGTTGCCCTCGGCGAGCCGGACCTCGAAACGTACGTAGGTGTCGTGCGTGCTGACCGACCGGGTGGCGAACGCGGGGGTCGGCAGCTCGACGGGCCGGACCTCGTAGAGGAATTCGTCGCCGGGGCCGATCGGCACCCGCAGGCCGACGTGGGCGAGGCCGGTCTCCTCGTCGGTGCCTTCCAGGACCTCCGCCTCCGCTCCCTGCTCCCGCAGCTCCTGGACGACCTCCTGGAAGGCGGGGCGGCACACGTGGTCGACGAATCTCGCGGCCGCCCGCCTGCCGGGGAACGCCATCGTGCGCGCCAGCCGGTGCCGCCAGGTCGGCGCCCCCGACAGACCGTGCTGCACCGTACGGCCGGAGAGCCTCCCGGGCAGCGTGGTGATCCTCGCCTCCGCCCGCATCCGCTCGGTGCGCAACGCCAGATAGAGCCCGGCCATGATCAGGAACATGACGAAGGAGAAGGGGAGACCCATGATGATGGTGGCGTTGGTGAGCGCGTGCACACCGCCCACGATGAGCATGGCGAGGGTGAGCAGCCCTGTCGCCACCGCCCAGAAGATGCGCAGCCACGAGGGCGCGTCGGTCACCGGGGTGGGCAGTTCGGCGCTGAGGTTGCCCATGACCAGGGCCCCGGAGTCCGCGGAGGTGACGTACAGCAGCAGCCCGACGAACGTCGCGAGTCCGGCGCTGAACAGGAACCCCGGATACTCCGTCAACAGGTTGTAGAAGCCATGCTCGGGGACGTTCATGGCCGTTTCACCGAACTCGATGTTCCCGTCGCGCACCAGGAACAGGGCGCTGTTGCCGAAGATCGACAGGAAGAGACCGGTGAAGATGAACGGGATGACCAGCGTCGCCGCGACGAACTCGCGCAGGGTGCGGCCGCGGGAGATGCGGGCCAGGAAGAGCCCGACGAACGGCGCCCAGGCGATCCACCAGGCCCAGAAGAAGAGCGTCCACGCGTCCAGCCACTCGATGGGCTGGTCGTAGGCGAAGGTGTTCAGGGTCATCGACGGGAAACGGCTGATGTAGTCCCCGACGTTCTGGACCAGGGCGTTGAGCAAACGGAACGGTTCACCCACGACCAGGATGTAGAGCACCAGCAGGGCGGCCAGGAGGACGTTGAGCTGCGACAGCCGTCGGATGCCCTTGTCCACGCCGGCCACCGCGGACGCGGTGGCCATCGCCACCGCGACGACGATCAGGGCGATCTGTGCGGAAAGCCCCTCCGGCACGCCGAAGAGGACTTTCAGCCCGTAGTTCAGCTGCACCACGCCGATGCCGAGCGTCACGCCGATGCCGAACACGGTGCCGATGATGGCCGCCAGGTCGACGGTGTCGCCGATCCGCCCGTGGATCCGGCGGCCGATGATCGGGTAGAGCGCGGAGCGGATCGCGAGCGGCAGCTGGTACCGGAAGGAGAAGTAGGCGAGCGCCATGCCCATCAGCGCGTACATGCCCCAGCCGGTGATGCCGTAGTGGAACAGGGTCCACACCACGGCCTGCCGGGCGGCCTCGAGCGTCTGCGGGTCGCCCTGTGGCGGCGCGAGGTAGTGGCTGACGGGTCCGGAGACCGAGAAGAACATCAGGTCGATGCCGATGCCCGCCGCGAACAGCATCGACCCCCAGGTGAAGATGCCGTAGTCGGGCTTGGAGTGCTTGGGGCCCAGCTTGACCGTGCCGTACTTGGAGAATGCGATGAAGACGACGAACAGCAGGTACAGGCTCGCGGCGAGGAAGTAGTACCAGCCGAACCAACGGGAGATCTTGCCGACCACCACTCCGATGACCGTTTCCGCACCGGAGGGGGTGATGATCGCCCAGATCGAGATCGCGAGGATGAGGACGGCCGACCCGAAGAAGACCGCGGGTTTGAGCCGGACCGTGCCCATCGGCACCTCCTCCGCCGACATCTCCTCCGGCACGGCTCCGGTGCCCTTGTCTCCATTGGCCGACACAGTCGGGTTCCTCCTTCGCTCAGGACGAGGACAGGGACGAGAACGCCGACTCTCGGCGGCCGGCCGTGTCGACCTGCGGGCATCTGTGCGCGAGAGCGGGACGGCGCGGTCCGGTCACCGTGCCGTCGCCTTGCCGGTGGGCCCGGGGCCGCCGGTGAGCAGGTCGGCGGCGCGTTCGGCGGCGAGCATGACGGTCACCATGGGGTTGATGGTGGGCATCGTCGGAAACACCGACGCGTCGACGACGCGCACGCCCTCGACGCCGCGCAGTCTCAACTCCGGGTCACAGACGGCCATCGGGGCGTCCGCCGCGCCCATGCGGCAGGTGCCCGCCGGGTGGTAGACGGTGTGGGCCGCACGGCGCCCGTACTCCGACAGGTCGGCGTCGGAGGTGACGCTCGGGCCGGGCGCGACCTCGCGGAGCAGCCAGCCGCTCAGGGGATCGGTCGCGGCGACCTCCCGGGCCACCTTGAGCCCCTCGACGATGGTGCGCTCGTCGTGGCCGTCGGGGTCGGTGAAGTACCGGAAGTCCAGGGCGGGGTGCTCGGCCGGGTCGGAACTGCGCAGCCACATGCGGCCGACGGAGCGGGCCCGGGGCACGTTCGGCGTCATGCACACCCCGTGCTCCGGGACGGGGTAGCCCAAACGTTCGGTGTTGACGGTGAAGGGCACCTGGTAGAAGTGGAACATCAGGTCCGGGCGCGGCTGCCCCTTCTCGAGGCGCAGGAACAGGCCGGCGTCGGAGTCCATCGCGGAGTTGGGCGGCAGCGGGCCCTCGGTCTCCCAGACCATCACGGACTCGGGGTGGTCCAGCAGGTTCTCCCCCACGCCGGGCAGGTCGACCTGTACGTCGATGCCCAGGCGGCGCAGGTCGTCGGCCGGGCCGATGCCGGACAGCATCAGCAGGCGCGGGGTGTCGATGGCGCCGGCGCACAGCAGGAGTTCGCGTTCGGCGCGCACGGTGGCGGGCTCGCCGTCGGCGCCGCGGACGGCGACGCGGGTCAGCCTCCCCGACTCGTCGGTGAGCAGCCGGTGGGCCCAGGTCTCCAGGAGGAGGGTGAGGTTGGGGCGGTCCATGACGGGGTGGAGGTAGGCGACGGACGTGGAGGAACGCAGGTTGCCCTCCGGCTCGTAGGCCAGGGAGAAGAAGCCGGTGCCGTCGGCGAAGGGCTCGGCGTTGAAGTCGTCGATGACGGGGACGCCGGTGGCGCGGGAGGCGGCGGTGACGAAGTCCTTGGCGATGGGATTGCGGTCGGCCTCGGCCACCGGGACGATCTTGGTGAGCAGCCGGTCGCGGTAGGGGAGGATCGTCGCCGGGTCCCAGCCGGTGCAGCCCTGGCCCACCCAGTCGTCGAGGTCCTGCGGCAGCGGCAGGAAGCTGATCAGCGTGTTGTGGGAGGAGCAACCGCCGAGTACGCGGGCCCGTGAGTGCAGGATGTGGGAGTTGCCGCGCGGCTGTTCGACGGTGGTGTAGCCGTAGTCGAACTCCGTGCCGAGCAGGTTGATCCAGTTGCGCAGACGCAGGATGCGCTCGTCGCCGACGTCGCTGGGGCCGCCCTCGATGACGCAGACACGGCAGTCGGGGTCCTCGCTCAGGCGGGCGGCGAGCACACAGCCGGCAGTGCCGCCGCCGACGATGACGTAGTCGTAGGAGGACTCGGCGCCGTGCGGGGTGGTGGAGGCCATGGGGTGCCTTTCTTCGGTGGCCGTCGGGAGGGGGCGGGTGGTGTGCCGCGTCGTGCTGCTGCGCCTGGTCAGCCCTTGAACCAGCCGGAGGGTGCCGGGGCGAGGTTCTGGTAGATGTGCTTGGCCTCCTGGTATTCGCGCAGGCCCGTGGGGCCCAGCTCGCGCCCGACGCCGGAGCGGCCGAAGCCACCCCACTCGGCCTGCGGTACGTAGGGGTGGAAGTCGTTGATCCACACGGTGCCGTGCCGCAGCCGCTGGGCGACGCGCTGGGCACGGCTCGCGTCGGAGGTCCACACCCCGCCGGCCAGGCCGTAGCGGGTGTCGTTGGCCAGCTCCACCGCCTCGTCCTCGGTGTGGAAACGCTCGACGGTGACGACCGGCCCGAAGACCTCTTCCTGCACGATGCGCATGGACTTGTCGCAGTCGGCGAAGACCGTCGGCAGCAGGAAGAAGCCGCGGCTCAGCGCCGGGTCGTCGGGGCGGGTGCCGCCGGTGACGAGCCGGGCGCCCTCCTCCCGGGCGACGGCGATGTGGCGTTCGACCTTGTCACGGTGCTCGGCAGAGCTGAGCGGGCCGCTCTCCGTGCCCTCCTCCATGCCGTTGCCCAGGCGGATCGACCGGGCGCGCCGGGCGAGGGATTCGACGAACCGGTCGTACAGGGAGTCCTGGACCAGCAGGCGTGAACCGGCGGAGCAGACCTGCCCGGCGTGCAGGAAGGCGGCGTCCAACGCGTAGTCCACGGCGGCGGCGAAGTCGGCGTCCTCGAAGACGATGTTGGGGTTCTTGCCGCCCAGTTCCAGGGCGACGGTCTTCGGCCCCTCGGCGGCGGCGGCCATGATGGTGCGGCCGGTGCTCAGACCTCCGGTGAAGGAGACCAGGTCGACCTCGGGGTGGCCGGTCAGGGCCGCGCCGACGGTCGCTCCGGAGCCGAGCACCAGGTTGGCGACGCCGGGCGGGGCGCCGGCCTCCTCGATCAGCCGGATCATGGCGATCGTGGTGAGCGGTGTGGTCTCGCTGGGTTTGAGGACGAAGGTGTTGCCGGCGGCCAGCGCCGGCGCCACCTTCCACGAGGCCTGCAGCAGCGGGTAGTTCCAGGGGGCGATGAGCGCGCACACCCCGACCGGCTGGTAGACGACGCGACTGAGGACGTCCGGGCCGACGTCCACGACACGGCCACCGTCCTTGCCCGCGAGTTCCGCGAAGTAACGGAAGGCGTTCGCCACGTCCTCCACGTCGAAGCGGGCCTCGGTCAGTGTCTTGCCGGTGTCGGCGGTCTCGGTGCGGGCGATCTCCTCCTTGTCGCGCAGCAGCAGGTCGTGGACGCGCAGCAGGAGGTCGGCGCGCCGACGGGTGGGGGCGTTCGCCCAGTCCTCCTCGTCGAAGGCACGCCGGGCGGCGCGCACCGCGCGGTCCACATCGGTGGCGTCCGCCTCGTCGACGGTGGTCACGACGGAGGCGTCGTACGGGTTGACCACCTCCCGCCGCCCGCCGGCCGCCGCCTTCGTCCACTCGCCGTCGATGTACAGCTCGCCCACCGCGGGGCCTCCTTCGCATCCGGCCGGTACCGATCGGTTGCCGGTCGGCAACACCGCCATCGTGCGGTCGGCGGCCACGGGGCGCACGGCCACCATCGCGACCGGGTGGTCCGGGCACCCCGGGTGGGCTAACGACCGGCCGGGACGAGCCGACCGGGAGGTGTACGCGGAGGCGACGCGCGAGGCGTCGTTCCGGCAGTGGGCGCCCCTGCGTCAGGAGGTGGAGGCCCGGACGGAGCGGTTGTGGCAGCGGGCCGGCTCGGAGCGGTGGGCGGGGCCGGGAGCGGTCCGGTCGCAGCGTGGACCACCTCCTCACCGGTGGACGGCTCGCCGTCGCCCAGCGGTGGCCGCCGGCGCCGGAGGAGCCCGGGCAGGCGTCCGCTCCCGCACGTGCGTCGGTCAACGCGTCGCAGCGTTCGCATCACGCGGCTCAGGACGGCGACCGCAGGATCCCCCTGCTCGGACCTCCCGTCACGCCACAGGCGAGCGGGCCGACACCTCGGGCGTCGGCGCACGCACCGACCGCACGAGGCTGCCGTGCCGTGCCGCAGTCGGCGTGCCGGTCGGCGGGCGTCCGCGTTTCGACGTCGCGTCGTCTTCCTCACCGGCCGCGGATGATGTCGTCGTCGGGCCCCTCGCGCAGGACGTGGCAAAGGCCGCCTTCCGTCTCGGGGCCGTGGCCGTGGTGCACGACGACGTTGTCCCTGGTGAACAGGGGGACCTGGCTTCCCCTCGGAGCATCGCCGGCGGATACGGCTGTCAGTGCCGCGGGACACGGCGGCCTCGTCCGCACCCCCCTCTTCGGGCGCTTGGCCTTCTTCGACTTGCGTGGACGTGATACCGGTGACACGCACCGCACTCCAGGGAGCCGTCCCCAGGTCGCCCGCCTCGGGCCAGAACCTCACACGGACCATGCCTCGTCCGATGGAACACCGGTGGCCGCGAGCGCCGGTGCTGGAGGAGGACGCTCCCCGCTGCCGCAGAAGCGGGGAGACACCGATGGCGCCCCTCCCGGTCACGGGAGGGGCGCCATCGGCCGGGCCCGGCAGGCCGCGTCAGGTGTCCAGCATGCCCGAGGTGTCGACGACCTGGCGGATCGCCCGGCCCGAAGCCAGCTCCTCCATCGCCGCGTTGATGTCGGACAGCGGCAGTGTGCCCGTGTGCATCCGCTCCACCGGCATCAGACCGGCCCGCCACAGGTCCAGGAACCTGGGGATGTCGCGGCGCGGGACCGCGTCGCCCATGTACGAGCCCAGCAGGGACTTGCCCTCGCCCGCGAACGCCAGGGCCGGGACCTCCAGTACCCGGTCGGGGGCGGGCAGGCCCACCGAGACGACCTTGCCGCCCCGGGCCACGGCGGTCAGGCACTGAGCCATCACCTCGGGGCTGCCCACCGCCTCAACGGCCACCTCGGCCCCGCCGCCGGTGAGTTCGCGGATCTCCTCGATCGCCTCGCCGGGGGCGCAGGCATGAGTCGCGCCCAGCTGGAGAGCCAGCTCGCGCTTCTTTCGGACCGGGTCGACCGCGATGATCGGGTACGCGCCCGCCGCACGGGCACCCAGCACCGCGGACAGGCCCACGCCGCCCAGGCCGTAGACCACCGTCGACTGGCCGGGGCGCAGGGCCGTCGTGTTGATGACGGCTCCGGCGCCGGTCAGGACGGCGCAGCCGAACATCGACGCCACCGTGAACGGGATGTCCTTCGGGATCGGCACCACCGATTCCTGGGCCAGCACCGCGTGTTCGGAGAACGCGGAGACGCCCAGCTGGTGGTGGACCGGGGCGCCGGAGGCATCGGTCAGCAGCGACGAGCCGTGCAGCAGCGCACCTGATCCGTTCGCCGCGGCCGCCTGTGCGCACAGGGCGGGCCGGCCCGCCGCGCAGTCGGCGCAGAAGCCGCAGCTCGGCACGAAGACCAGAGCCACATGGTCACCGGGACGGACCCGGCTGACGCCCGGTCCGGTGTCCTGGACGACGCCCACCGCCTCATGACCCAGCGCCATGGGCAGCGGGCGGACCCGGTCGCCGTTGACAACCGAAAGGTCCGAATGACAGAGCGAGGCAGCGGCGATCCGCACCAGCACCTCGCCCTCGCGCGGGGCGCCCAGCTCCAGCTCCTCCACCTCCGCCGGACGGGTGTCGGAGTAGGGGCGGGCCGTCGACACGCCGCGCAGGACCACCGCACGGGTCTTCATGCCCTCACCTCCGGGCGCGGGGCGCGGCGCAGCACATCGAGGTCGCCCGGCTCTTGGCGGGAGGCGGCGGCCATGGTGTCGACCAGGGGGAGGGCGGTGTTCTCCTCACCCTCCTCGGTGCGGTGGCGGGCGACGACGACGTATGACATGGGGTACTCACTCCTGGGGTGGGGCGGCGGGTCTCTTCAGAGCGGCGGGCGGGACGGGCGGCAGCCGGCCCCGGCGCAGATGCCAGATCCGTGGGTCGAGTGCGGCACCGGACCGGGACGGGAAAGAGGTCATGGCAGAGGTCTGCCTGGGGGCCAAGGGCCCGTCGGCACGTCCGGTACGGCGTGGCTGCCGCGGGTTCCGCGCCTCCTGGCTCCGTCGGCCGGGTGGAGCCAGGAGGTCGGACCGGACACGACGTCAGCGTTTGCGCAACCGGGCGGTGACGGGGGCGCTCTCGCGGTTGGCACGGTCCACCGAGGTGACCGCGTACGCCGAGCCCTCCGGTGCCGCCGGCCCCGCCCACTCGGCGCTGCGTGCGCCCGGGAGCACCGCCACGAGCTCGTCGCCGCCGGCGGCGCCGCGCAGCCGGACCGCGTACAGCGCGGGGACGTGGTTGCCGCGGGAGCGCACCTCGATCCGGATCCCGCCGCCGGCCGTCCGGGTCGCCGACGCGAGCGGGGGCAGCGGCGCGGGACCGCCGGCGAGCCTCGGCAGGACGGGAGGCAGTGCGGGCCGCTGCCAGTGGTCGCCGGCCATCCTGCTGATCGCGCCGATCGGATCGGCGGTCACGTCCGTGGCGCTGAACAGGATCTCGCCGTTGATCCCCGGCAGCCCCTTGTCCGTCGTCAGGTGCCGGGAGAGCTCGGCCGGGTCCTGCCAGGCGGCCGGTTGGGCGGGGTCGCCCACCTTGTACACGGCCTGGCCGATCCACAGCTGCACGTCGGTGCCGCGCACCGCGTCCGCCCACCACGGAGCGAGGACGCCGTAGTCGGCCACGGGGAGACCGATGTTCCAGTACAGCTGCGGGGCGATGTAGTCCAGCCAGCCGTTGCGTACCCAGCCCAGGGTGTCGGCGTTCAGCGCGTCGTAGGACTGGGTGCCGCCGGTGGCCGAGCCCCGCGGGTCGCTGGAGGCGTTGCGCCAGATGCCGAAGGGGCTGACGCCGAACGCCGCCTCGGGCCGCACCTCGCGCACCCGGTCGTGCACCTCCCGCACCAGCAGGTCCACGTTGTGCCGGCGCCAGGCGGCCCGGTCGGTGAAGCCCGCGCCGTACGCGGCGAAGGCGTCGTCGTCGGGGAAGTCCTGGCCGCCCACCGGGTAGGGGTAGAAGTAGTCGTCGAAGTGGACGCCGTCGATCTCGTAGCGCTCCACCGCGTCCATGACGGCGTCCTCGACGAAGGCGCGGGCGGCCGGGATTCCGGGGTTGTAGTACAGCCGGCCGCCGTAGGAGACGGTCCATTCCGGGTGCAGCCGCGCCGGGTGGCCGGGCACGAGCTTGGTGACGTCGGACTGCTGCGAGACGCGGTACGGATTGAACCACGCGTGCAGGGCCAGCCCGCGGGCGTGCGCGGCGTCGACCATGAAGCCCAGCGGGTCGTAACCGGGATCCTGTCCCTGAGTTCCGGTCAGGTACTGTGACCACGGCTCGAACCGTGAGGGCCAGAACGCGTCGGCCGTCGGGCGGACCTGGGCGAACACCGCGTTGAGCCCGATCGATCTGGCGTGGTCGAGCAGCGCGACGAACTCCGTCTGCTGCGCGGCGGGGCTCAGGCCGGGCCGCGAGGGCCAGTCGATGTTGGCGACGGTGGCGATCCACTCACCGCGCAGTTCACGGTCTCCGGCCCCGGTCACCGTGCCGTTCTTGACGGCCGGCAGCAGGGCCGGTTCTGTCTCGGAGGGGACAGCCGCACCAGCGGAGGTGGGGAGACCGGCCACGGTGAGACCGGCCATCAGTCCGGCGGTGCGCAGCAGTCCACGGCGGGTGGGGCGGCGTGCGGCAGAGCCGGGGTCGGGGCTGTCGGTCACGACGACTCCTGAGGAGAGACGGAAGGCAGACCGGCTCACCCTGCCCAGCCCGTCATGCCCAGGTCAACCACCGGGTCAAATGGTCACCAAACGGTTGGAGTTCGAGTAACGAGTAACTGACATGAGGCGCTCGATGTGCACGGCGACGGCCGTGAACACGTGCTGCGGACCGAGTCGAACAGGGTCAGGCTGACGGTCCGTCTCGGCCGGCCAGGCAGCAGTCGCCGCACTTCGAGCTGTTCGGCGCACGGTAGTAGAGGCAGCAACTGCGGCGGCGGAACGTGAGGTCCGGGCCGGTGATCACTCCGGTGCCCGCGAGTCGTCCGGTGCTCAGCAGCCGGGTGGTGAGGTCCGTGAGCGGCTCCCGCAGCTCGGGGCGGGCCGACAGCAGGACATGGGCCGACCCGACGAGTGCGGAGGCGGCGTTCCCGTCCAGCAGGCGCGGAGCGATCTTGATGCGCAGTCCGGCCTCGAGCGCGCGCAGATGCCGCATCACCTGCTCGTTCAGGGCGAGAGCGGGGTCGGGGAGCCGCTCGGCGCACCAGCCGGCGGGGCGGGACAGACGCAGGGCCGGTCCGTCGTCGGCACGCTGCAGCTCCGTCAGGTCCGGGACGATCCCGTGCAGCAGCACGCACGCCAGGGCGGGGGACCAGAGGCGGGCCGCGTGTCCGAGGTGGGCGATGGACACGCCGATCCGCGGTTCGCCGGTGCGGTACCGCCGCGCGACGGCTGCGGACAGGTCGGTGAAGCCGCTCGCGGAGGACCGGTCGAGCGGGTGCCAGCCCTCGTCCGGGCCGCCGACGGGCAGGACGAAGAAGCCGCCGAGGGCCGCCACGTCGTGCAGGGCCGCGGTGACGGCCTCGGCGGATGCCTGAGCCTGAGCGTGTTCGGTCATGCTGTGGCGTTTCCTTTCCGACGGGCGCCGCGACGTGGGTTCGAGGGGGGCCGTGGTGCCCCACTCGTGCGGCAGCGGCCCCGGCCGCTGCCGCACGGAGGGCGGTCCGGTGAGCGCGGTCTCAAAGGGCCGTGCCCCGCCGCGGCGGCCTGATGGTGTAGAGGTCGAGGATGTCCGGGAGGGGTGCGACGCCGGGGCCGCCGGCGTGCGCCCAGGCGACGATGTCCTCGATGGCGTCGGGGTCGTTGACCAGCCCCAGCCAGACGGGCCGGCCGCCGGCCGACCGGCCCGCCGCGGAAGGCTGGACGACGATGACGTTGGCCTGTTCACACAGGTCCAGACAGGCGGACACCCGTGTCGGAACCGCCGCGCGCAGGCGCGCCGTCTGCGCCGCGTGGTCGACGCCGGGCACCTTGGAGCTGCCGCAGCAGCAGTCCCGGCACACGACGACCCGGCAGGGCGCGGGGGTGTTCGCCGGGGCGGGCGACGGGGCCGTGGCCTGACCGGACGTCGCTTCGACCGGGTTCGCGTCGACGGACATGCGGCCTCACTCCTCTCCCCGGGGGGATCCGCCCCGGTCGAAGTTCCTCAGCTCTGCGGCGAGCGAGCTGACGGCCGCGGGATTGCGCGGGCTCTCCACCAGGTCCACGTAGTCGAGGACGACGATCCGGTCGTTCTTGACGGCCGAGACGTGTGCGAGCGGTGGGTAGGACTTCAGGAACTTCCGCTTCTGGTCGGCGCTGGTGTCTCCGTAGTCGTTGATCACGATCACCTCCGGGTCGCGTTCGACGACGGTCTCCCAGCCGACCGTCGTCCAGCTGTCCTTGAGGTCCTTCATGACGTGATCACCGCCCGCCTTGGTGATGATGTCGTGCGGACCTGCGTACGCACCCGAGGTCAGCGGCTTGTCCCGCCCGTCGTCGTAGAGGAAGACCCTCGGACGGTCCGCCCCCTTCGGCGCCTTCGCCTGCGCTTCGGCCACCTGCTCCCGGAACGTCGCGATGAGGGTTTCGGCACGGTCCTCGACGTCGAAGATCCTTCCCAGGTTCCGCAGATCGGTGTAGAGGGCGTCGAGCGGCGACATCACGCCCCGTGCCTTCCCTCTCCCGTTACGGCACGACTCACTCAGCAGATACGAGTCGACGCCCACCTCGTCCAGTTCGGCGGGGGTGAAGCCGGTTCCCTCGCTGAAGCCGTAGTTCCAGCCCGCGAAGACCAGATCGGCACGGGCGTCGAGGACCAGCTCCTTGTTGATCCTCTCCTTCGAGAGCCACGTGGTCTTCTGGTAGGCGTCCTTCCAGGGAACGGACGTGAGGTCGCCCTTGTCGTCGGGCATCACATAGCCCGCCATATGGCCCTCGAGTCCGAGCGCGAACATGATCTCGGTGATGCCGACGTCGTTGGTGACCACGCGCTGGGGGGCTGTGTCGTAGGTCTTCTTCTGGCCGCAGTTCTCCACGGTCACCGGATAGTGGCCGTCACGTGCGGCGGAACCGTCCTTCTCTCCTTCCCGAGAGGTGACCTGCGCACCGCAGCCGGTGAGGAGCAGGGCCGTGGCGAGCGCGAGTGCGGCGGGGCGTGCCAGGTGCGGCATGGTGGAGGTGGCTCCTCAGGTAGTGGGCTGAGCGGGCAGGAGACGGTCGAAGAGCAGCTGTACGGCGCCGGTCTCCGGGTGCGGGACGCGATGCGCCCGCACGCCGAAGACCTCGGCCAGCAGCTCGGGTGTGAGCACGTCGTGCGGAGCACCGGAGGCGACGATCCGGCCGCCGTCGATGACGTGGAGCAAGTCGCAGTGGAGTGCGGCGAGGTTGAGGTCGTGCAGTGCGGTGAGCACCGTCAGTCCGCTGCCACGCACCAGGGCGAGCACTTCCAACTGCTGGGCGATGTCCAGGTGGTTGGTGGGCTCGTCGAGCACCAGCACCCGGGGTCGTTGGGCGAGCGCCCGGGCGATCAGGACCCGCTGCCTCTCGCCGCCGGAGAGGGTGAGGAAGCCACGGTCGGCGAGGTGACCGGCGCCGACCCCCACCAGCGCGGCCGCGCACGCCTCGCGGTCCTCATCGGTGGTCCGGGCCGCCGACCGTTGGTGCGGCAACCGCCCCATCGCCACGACCTCGGCGACCGTGAAATCGAATTCGGTGACTGACTCCTGGGGCAGTGCGGCCACCCGACGGGCACTTTCACGCGCGCTCATGGCGTACAGGTCCTCACCGCCGAGCCGGACCGTACCGGCCGAGGGACGCAGCGCCCGGTAGACGCAGCGCAACAGGGTCGATTTCCCACTGCCGTTGGGCCCGACCAGGCCGACGAGCTGCCCCTCGGCCGCCCCCAGCGTGACCTCTTCCACCAGCCGGGCCCCCTCGGCCTCGACGGTCAGTGCGTCGACGTCGACCCGCATCACACGCCTCCGAAGGCGTAGGAACGGCGGCGCATCAGCAGGAGGAAACACGGCACGCCGATGGCCGCGGTCAGGACGCCCACCGGCAGTTCGACCGGTGCGAGCACCGCGCGGGACAGGATGTCCACCCAGACCAGCAGGACGGCTCCGGCGAGCGGTGCGACGGCCAGCAGCCGCCGGTGGTCGGCGCCGACGAGCATCCGTACGGCGTGCGGAACCATCAGCCCGACGAAACCGATCGCCCCGCTCACCGCCACCACCGCCCCCGTGACGGCCGCGGAGACCAGGAACAGCTCCTTGCGCAGCCTCCCCGGGTCCACTCCCAGCGCGGCGGCCGTCTCGTCGCCCATGGCCAGGGCGTTCAGACGGCGCGCCGACCACGCGAGGTGGACGAGGCCGCCGAGCACCGCCCCCGCGGCGATCGGAACGGAGGCCCAGTTGGCGCCGCCGAGGCTGCCGAGCAGCCACATCATCGCGGAACGAGCCGCCTCACCGCGCTCGGCCGCGAACACCATGAACGTGGTGACGGCCGAGAAGCCGTAGAACATCGCGGTGCCCGTCAGGACGAGCCGCAGCGGGCTCAGTCCGCGAGGGGTACGGGCGATCGCGTACACCAGCACCATGGCCAGGAGCGCGGAGAGGAACGCCGCCGTGGACAGGGCCCAGACGCCGAGCGCGCCGAAGGCTCCGAAGATGAGCACGGCGTTGGCGCCCACGGCCGCGCCCGAGGAGATGCCCAGCACGTACGGGTCGGCGAGAGCGTTGCGGACCATGGCCTGCACCGCGACGCCGATGGCCGACAGCCCGGCCCCGACGATCGCGGCCAGCACGGCCCGGGGAAGGCGCAGTTCCCAGACGATGGTGTACGCCGGCACCTGGCCGGGGGTCATGGACCCGCCCGTCAACCCGGCCCACAGGTGGTGTAGCACCTCGCCCCAGGAGATCCCCGACGCCCCGATCCCCACCCCGCAGACGAGGGACACGGGCAGAGCGGCGCCCAGGCCGATCAGGAGAAGGGGCAGTGGAACGCGCCGGGGGGACGCGGCCCCGGCTCCGGTACGGGGCGTGTGCGCGGGCGTGGCAGGTTCGGTTTCGAGGGTGGTGGCCACGGACGGGTCGCTTTCGCCTCAGGCCGTGCCCCTGCGCAACAGAAGGAGCGGCCCCGGGCGCGGGGCGCCCTGCGCAGCACCTCTCGCAGTCCACGGCGATTGACAGGAGCCTTCACACCGCGGGTAATCGGGCTTGCGGGGCCTCGGACGGGCTCCGCCTACCGTTGCGGGTCAGCGCCGGAATTCGACCGGACTTCCCCCGCGGGGCATGTGCAGCTTAGCCTGCCCACCAGGACACCCCCGCCGGTGGTGGCGGAAATCACCTTCCGCCGGGGTGGCCTGGCACTCTCACCGGACTTCTGCATCTGTCCTGGTCAACGGTCTGGCAGTGGGGAGTGCGGCTACAGGACCCCTGGCAGGGGCGAGCTGGTTCCGCGGTGCCGGGGTGCGCAGGGCGTCGAACTCGTTGCCCTCGGGGTCGGCCATGACCACCCGACTCCGGTCCGAGCCCCGGCCCACGTCCACCTTGACGGCGCCGAGGCCGAGCAGCCTGGTCACCTCGTCCTCGGCGAGCGGCTCCTCCAGGACCCAGCGGTGCCCGGGCGACCCGAGCACCTCGCTGCTCGCCGGCAGCGCGCCCAGCGCCGCGATGCGCTCCCGCACCCCGGCTCACAGAGCCGGTACCGGATCCGGCGAAACGGCGTCTCGTTCCGGGACCGGCTCATCCTCCGCTCCCCTGCGCGTCCGCCGGTCGGGTGCCGAGGGCGCGGGAGATGCCGCGTGCGGCCGTGCGGACCACGGGGAGGTGGGACCGGGCGGCGGCGTCGTTGGGCACGACCACGCCGACGGCCGCGACGACGTCGCCCGAGCCGTCGCGCACGGGGGCCGCGATGCCGAGGGCGTCCTCGTGCACGAAGCCGGGGCAGTACGCGTAGCCGTCGCGGCGTACGGCGGCGAGCTGGGCCCGCAGCCTGCCCGGGGCGACGGGGGTGGCGGCTGTGTAGGCGTTCAACCGCCCTGCCTCGACGACCTGTTCGCGCAGCCCGGCGGGGGCGTGCGCGAGCAGGACGAGGCCGCTGGAGGAGGCGTGCAGCGGCAGGCGGCCCGCGATCCGCGTGTAGTTGACGACGGAGCCGGGCGTGGACAGCCGTTCCACGAACAGCACCTCCTCCCCGTCGCGCACGGCGAGCTGCACGTGGTGGCCGACGACGTCGTGGACGCCCTCCAGGAACGGCATGGCGCGCTCGCGCAGTGTGAGGGCGGGCGAGGCGCGCGAGGCCAGCTCCCACAGGCGCACCCCGACCCGTACCAGACGCCGTTCGTCGCGCACCAGCAGCCCGTGCGCGACGAGTTCGGCGATCAGGCGGGAGGCGGTGGCCACGTGCAGTCCCGACCGGCGCGCGATCTCGGAGACGGACAGGGCGGGCTCGTCCTGGGTGAACGCCTCCAGGATGCGCACCGCCCGCGTCAGGACCGACTCGCCGGGTCCCCCCGCGCTCGCAGGTCGAGGACCGCTCACAGGTCGAGGACGAGGCGGGGGCAGGCGGCCCGGGAGACGCAGATCATCATGGTGTCGTTCGCGGCCTGCTCGTCGGGGGTGAGGAGGGAGTCGCGGTGGTCCACGGTGCCGTCGAGCACCGGTGTCTCGCAGGTGCCGCAGGTGCCCTCGCGGCATGAGGACAGCACCTGCACACCCGCCTGCTCGACGGCCTCCAGCACCGAGACGCCGGGCGGCACCGTCACGGTGCGGCCGCTGCCGGCCAGTTCGACCTCGAACTCCTCCTCCGCGGCGGCGGGCCGCAGGTCCTTGGGTGCGAACCGCTCGGTGTGCAGGGCGGCGTGCGGCCGGACGGCGCAGCGTTCCTCCACCGCCCGCAGCAGGCCTTCCGGGCCGCAGCAGTAGACCGACGTGTCCGGGAGCGGGCTGCCGAGCAGGGCGTCCAGGTCCGGCAGGCCGTGTGTGTCCTGCGGTACCAGGCGGACGCGCTCGCCGTAGGCGGAGCGCAGCTCGGCGTGGAAGGCCATGGAGGCAAGGGTGCGTCCGCCGTACACCAACTCCCAGTGGGCACCCTGACGTTCGGCTTCGGCGAGCATCGGCAGGAGCGGGGTGATGCCGATGCCGCCGGCCAGGAACAGGTAGCGGGGCGAGGGCTGGAGTGCGAAGTGGTTGCGCGGGCCGCGCACCCGTACCGGGTCGCCGGGGGCCAGGTGGTCGTGGACGTGGGCGGAGCCTCCCCGGCCGTCCGGCTCGCGCAGCACGGCGACCTGCCAGCGGGTTCGGTCGGCGGGGTCGGAGCACAGCGAGTACTGGCGGGTGAGTTCCGGGGTGAGCCGGAGGTCGATGTGGGCTCCGGGGCGCCAGGGCGGCAGGTCGCCGCCGTCGGGACGGGCGAGGGTCAGTCGCACGACGCCCCGGGCGACGGTGTCCCTGCCCTCGACGACCAGGTCGAGGTCGGTCTCGGTGCCGCTCTCCTGGGCGCGCGTGGGGATCACGGTGGTCACGGTACTTCCTCCGTCAGGCGAGGGCGGGCTCGGGCGTCCCGGCGGGCGGGGGCGTCGCGGCGGCGGGCGGGCGGTGCCCCTCGGGGTGGGCGAGCAGCCAGTCCCACAGTTCCACCGGGTCCTCGAACTCGCGCTCGGCGCCGCAGTGGCAGACGGCGAGCAACCGGTCGGTGCCGAGGACCCAGTGGATGCGGTGGACGCCACCGCCGGTGAGCGCCGGGGGATGCAGCGGGCTCATCGGGACGCCGCCGCCGGACGGTCCTGGTCCGCTCCTTCGGCGGCCAGGCGGGCGAGGATCCGGCGCGCGGCGAGGCCGCCGGTGTCGATGTTGACGGACAGCTCCTGGTAGCCGTCCTGCTCGGTGTCGAGCGCCTTCTGCAGCACGTTGAGCGCGACCACGTCCTGCAGGACCACGGTGCGGTTGTTCTCCCGCAGGAAGTCGGAGACCTCCTGGTCCCCCGGTGCGAAGTCCCGGGCCACCGCCCAGAAGTCGTACGTGGTCTTCTCGGTGGACGGGGTGATGGCGTAGACGACCTCGACGTGGAAGGCGTGCGGATCGCTGCCGTCCGGGTTCGGCCCCGGCGCGCCGACGGGGGCGATCCGGGAGTGCAGGAGGTAGAGGCACGGGGCGTGGTACTCGATGTCCTGCCAGCGGGTGATGCGTCCGGTGATCCCGGTGGACGTGGCGTAGAACGGGGGGCATTCGGCGTCGTCCATGTGCCGGCTGACGTAGACGATGCCGGCCCGGTCGTCCACCTCGGTGGTGATGGGGGTCTCGGCGACCTCCGGGGTACCGATGTACCCGCCGTGCAGATACGTCTCGTGGGAGAGGTCCAGCAGGTTGTCGACCAGCAGCCCGTAGTCGCTGTCGATGGTCTCCATGCCGGACACGACGGTGTAGTCGGGCGAGTCCATCCACGGGGCGCGCGGCGGCAGGGTGGTGCCGGGTTCGCGGTCCCCGATCCACACCCACACGAAGGCGTCCTGTTCGAGGACCGGGTAGGTGGCCAGCCGGGCCGTGCGGGGGATGCGCTGCTGGCCGGGTACGGACACGCACACGCCGTCGGTGCCGTACGTGAAGCCGTGGTAGCCGCAGACCACGCGGTCGCCGTCGAGGCGGCTCGGCTTCTCCGAGAGCGGGAAGCGGCGGTGCACGCAGCGGTCCGCCATGGCGACCGGGCGGCCGTCCTCGGTCCGGTAGAGCAGGATCGGCTCGCCGAGGACGGTGCGGCCGAGCAGTTCGCGGCCGACCTCGTGGGCGTAGGCGGCCACGTACCACTGGTTGCGGACGAAAGCGGTCACGGTGTTTCTCCTTACGGGCGCGATGGCCGGTCGGGGTCAGGGGGCGTCGCCGACGGCGACGGCGGGGGCGGGGGCGGCCGGGCGGGCTCCGGTCGCGCGGGACGGGCGCAGCGCCAGGACGACGATGCCGGCCGCGACGAAGATCGAGCCCACGGCGAGGTAGAGGCTCTGCGGGCTCCAGCCGGTGTCCAGCAGGGCACCGGCGGCGGTGGGCGCCACGATCGATCCGACGCGGCCGACGGCGAGCGCGCAGCCGATGCCGGTGGCGCGCACGGACGCGTCGTAGACGACGGGGTTCAGGGCGTACAGGCCGGCCACACAGCCGTTGGCGAACACGCCGATGAGGGCGCCGAGGGTGAGGGCCGCCCACAGGGCGGAGGTGGAGAGGATGAAGCCGGACAGCAGGACGGCGGTGAGGATCAGGTAGGCGGTCAGCACGTGGCGGAGCTGGAACCGGGAGGCGAGGGCGCCGAGCGCCGCCGCGCCGAAGATGCCGCCGAGGTTGAGCAGGGTGCCGCCGGTCAGGCCCTGGGCGCTGGAGAGTCCCGCTTCGATCAGCAGGGTCGGTGTCCAGCTGGTGACGAAGTAGAAGCCGGACATGACCAGGAAGAACGCGGACCACAGCAGCACCGTGGAGCGGCGCAGCGGACCGGCGAGCAGCTGCCGGAATCCGGCGGTGACCGAGGCGGAGGGCTGCTCGGTGGTCTCGGGCAGCCGGGACTGCGTGGGCAGCCCCATGCGGCGGGCCAGCGCGTTGACCCGCTCCAGCGCGCCCTTGGGCCTGCGGGTCAGCAGGAAGTCCAGCGATTCGGGCAGGGTGGCCCAGGCCAGTGGTACGACCGCGGCGGTGGCGACCCCGCCCGCCAGGAAGACCGACCGCCAGCCGAAGCGGTCGACCATGCCGACGGCGAGCAGCCCGCCGAGGGTGGCGCCGATGGCGTAGCCGGTGGAGTTCAGGCTGACGGCCAGGCCCCGCCAGCGGCGCGAGGCGTACTCGCCGGACAGGACGTTGCTGCAGGCAAGGACGCCACCGATGCCGACGCCGGTCAGTACGCGGAGCACCCCGAGCTGCGTGGCGGACTGGGCGGCGGCCGAGAGCAGCATGCCGACGGCGGCGACGCCGAGACAGCCGAGCACGACCGGGCGGCGGCCCACGCGGTCGGCCCACGGCGCGAGGCCGAGCGCGCCGAGCGCCATGCCGACCAGTCCGGCGCTGAGCAGCAGGCCGAGCTGGGAGGACGACAGTCCCCATTCGGCGGAGACGCTCTTGCCGGTGAAGGCCATCACCAGCACGTCGAAACCGTCGAGGACGTTGAGCAGGACGCAGACCACGATCACGCGCCACTGGAAGCGGCTCATCGCCCCCTCGTCGAGGGCGTCGCGCAGCGGGCGGTTCACCGCGCGGCTCCGGCGCGTGAACGGGTGGGGAAACGATCCATGACAGCACTCCGTTGTCGACTGCTGGGACACGGACCGCCCCGCCCGCGGAAGGACGCGGCTCGGTCTGCTCCCGGTGGGCGGGGCGGCTGGTGCGGTCATCCTGGGCGCGGGTCCCCGGTCCGGTCAGGGCCTTTCCCGGATGCCGGGAAACAATTCCCGCCCCGGCCCGGTACGGCGGGGCCGCGCGGGGTCAGGGGGCCGTCCGGCCCGGCCGGGCGGGCACCGGGCCCGGCCGGGTGAGCGCCCGTGAGATCGCCCGGGCGCTGGCGCACACCAGCGGCGCGAGCTCGTGCGCCGAGCGGCTGCCGTGCCGCACGACCAGCGACACGGCCGCGGCCACCTCGTCCCCCGGCCCGTACACCGGCGCGGCCACCGACAAGGCGTCCATCGTGACCTGACGGTCGCTCACGGAGTAGCCGTCGCGGCGGACGGCGGCGAGCATCCGGCGCAGTGTGTGCGCGTCGGTCACGGTCCGCCGGGTGAACCGGTGGAACGGGCCGGCCAGTACCTTCTCCTGCACGTCGAGCGACGCGTGGGCCAGCAGGACCAGGCCGCCCCCGGTGACGGTCAGCGCGAACCGCCCGCCCACCCGGGTGAGCACCGGCACCGCCCCGGTGCCCGCGATCCGCTCCACGAACACCAGCTCGTCGCCCTCGCGCACGGCGAGTTGCACGTTCTCGCGGGTGATCTGCGACATGTCCTCCATGAACGGCAGGGCACTCTCCCGCAGTCCCTGCCCGCGCGGAGCCAGCGCTCCCACCTCCCACAGCCGCAGCCCGATGCGGTACCGGCCGTCCTCGCCCCGTTCCAGCGCGCCCCAGCCGATCAGTTCGCCGAGCATCCGGTGCACGGTCGACGTGGGCAGGTCCGAGCGCCGTGCCAGCTCGCTCAGCGTCATCGCCGGATGGTCGGCGTCGAACGCCTCGAGGATGCGGAACGCCCGGGCCAGCACCGGACCGGTGCCGGTCCCGGCGCAGCGCGCCCCGGCCCGGTCGTCAGCGGTCTTCGCGCGCGTCATCGCCTGCACTGTCACGCTCACCCACCTTTCTTTCCACCGCTCGGATCCCGCCGGTGGCGGGATCCGAGCGGACTACGGCTCCGCCCGAGTGTCGGAGAAGTCGTGCGATACGTCGAGGGGCGGCCCGTCACGCGCCGGGGTCGGGAGGGCCGGGGAGCCGCGTCACCGACCGGGCCCTGCGGTGACGGGTGCGGAACGCCCCGGTGACGGACACGGGAAGTCCGCCTCTCACTGGATGAGAACGCCGTCGCCGCGGTCGCGTCCTGCCGAGCATCCTGCCTGCAACCCAGAGACGGGAGGCGACAACGTGGTCGGAAACAACGCGGTTGCTCGTGGCGCGCGACGTGCCGCCGGGGCACGGTCGGCGCCGGGCGGCGCGGGGAGCGCGGTGACCCTGGAGGTCGCGGCCAAGGAGCCGGTGGCCGACGGAGTCGCCGCCCTCACTCTCGTGCATCCGGGGGGAGCACGCCTCCCTGACTGGACGCCGGGCTCTCACATCGATCTGGTCCTGCCGAACGGAACGACCCGGCAGTACTCGCTGTGCGGTGACCGGTGGGACGCCCACACCTACCGGATCGCGGTGCTGCGGGAGCCCGGGGGGCGGGGCGGATCCGCCTTCGTGCACGACCGCCTGCGCGCGGGTGACCGGGTCGGGGTGGGCGGACCGCGCAACCACTTTCCGCTGGTGCCCTCGCGGAGCTACCTGTTCGTCGCGGGCGGCATCGGGATCACGCCGCTGCTGCCGATGGTCCGTCAGGCCGAGATGACCGGAGCGGACTGGCAGTTGCTGTACGGGGGCCGCACCCGGGCGTCCATGGCGTTTCGCGACGAACTCGTCGCGGTGTACGGCGACCGGGTCCACGTCGTGCCGCAGGACGAGCGCGGACTGCTCGACCTCGACGCGTGGCTCGGCACGCCGCGGCCGGACACGAAGGTGTACTGCTGCGGTCCCGGCCCGCTGCTGAACGCGGTGGAGGCCGCCTGTTCCCCGTGGCCACCGCACGCTCTGCGCACCGAGCGGTTCACCGCCGGCGACCGGCGGGCCGCGGTCCGCGACACGGCCTTCGAGGTCGAACTGCGGCGCTCCGGACGCACCGTCACGGTCACGCCCGGCGTGTCCGTGCTGGAGGCGGTGCGCGGCGCCGGTGCGGAGGTGCTCTCGTCGTGCGGGCAGGGCACCTGCGGCACCTGCCTGACGCCGGTCCTCGAGGGGCGCCCCGACCACCGGGACGCGATCCTCGCCGACCACGAGCGCGCCGCGAACGACTGCATGTTCCCGTGCGTGTCCCGATCCTGCGACGACCGTCTGGTGCTCGACCTGTGAACACGTCCCCTGCGTCCTGTGGAGCCCCCATGACCGAGGAACTCGAACGCGATGTCCTGCCGCCCGTCAGCGACGTGGACCCGTTCGCCCCCGATGTCCTGCTCGACCCGGAACCGATGCACCACGTCCTGCGCGAGGCCGGCCCCGTGGTGCGTCTGTCGCGCTACGGCGTCCACGCCCTGGCCCGTTACGAGCAGGTGCACGCCGCCCTGGTGGACTGGCAGCGTTTCGAGTCGGGAGCGGGCGTCGGTCTGACCAACTTCCGCCACGAGAAGCCGTGGCGGCCGCCCAGCCTGCTGCTGGAGGCCGATCCGCCCGCGCACGACGCCCCGCGCCGTGTGCTGCGGGAGATCCTGGCGCCGCCCGCGCTGCGCCGCCTGCGCGAGTCCTGGATCGCGACGGCCGAGGAGCTGGTCGACCGGGTGCTGGCCCAGGGGCCGGAGGTGGACGCCTTCGCTGCCCTGGCGAAGGACTTCCCGCTGCGGGTGTTCCCCGACGCGGTCGGCCTCGGGCCCGACGGGCGGGAGCATCTGCTGCCCTACGGCAACATGGCCTTCAACGCCTTCGGCCCGGTCAACGACCTGGTCACGGCCGACGCGCACCGCGTGGCCGAGCTGTCGGCCCGGGTGAACGCCCAGTGCGCGCGCGAGGCACTGGGCGAGGACGGGTTCGGGGCCCGGATCTGGGCCGCCGCCGACCGCGGGGACCTCACCTACGAGCAGGCACCGCTGGTGGTGCGTTCGCTGCTCACGGCGGGGGTCGACACCACCGTGCACGGTCTGGCGGCCGCCCTGCACGCCTTCGCCACCCATCCCGAGCAGTGGCGGCTCCTGCGGGAGCGGCCCGAGGCGGCGCGCATCGCCTTCGACGAGGCGGTCCGCTGGCAGTCGCCGGTGCAGACGTTCTTCCGCACCGCCACCACCGATGTCCGCATCGCCGGCACCGTCGTCCCCGAGGGGACGAAGATCCTCATGTTCCTCGGGGCCGCGAACCGCGATCCGGCCCGCTGGGACGCCCCGGACCGCTTCGACCTCACCCGTGATCCGTCCGGCCACGTCGGTTTCGGCATGGGCATCCACCAGTGCGTCGGGCAGCATGTGGCACGTCTGGAAGCGGAAGCACTGCTGACCGCCCTGGCCCGTCGCGTCCGCCGGATCGAGCCGGCCGGCCCGCCCCGCCGCCATCCCAACAACACCCTGCGTTCCTGGGTCTCTCTGCCCGTGCGTCTCCTCCCTGACGGCTGACCGGCTGGTCGCGCCGCCCGGCCGACGTCGCCGGGCGGCAGGAACCACAGCCGGCGACTCCGGATGCCCGCGCCCGGACCCCGCGCCCGGGTCCGGACCCCGCTCCCGGGCCCGGGCGCGGGCTCGTCGCCGGCCCGTGCCGGAGCGGGGGTCGTGACCGGTTCAGGAGACGGCGCCGGCCGTCCCGCCGCCGCCGGTGGTGACGCCACCGATCGGCTTGGGCGCGGAGAAGGGAGGCGTGTCCTGCCGGCACGTCGTTCCGACCGGCGGGAGGGTGCCGTCGATCAGGTAGCGGCTCTCGTGTGCCTTGACGCAGCTGCTGGGGTTGATCAACGCGGTGTGCCCGTAGCCGTCGTTGGTGAGCAGACGGGCGTCGGCCAGTTCTTCGACCATGGCCTGCGCGTTCGAGTAGGGAGTGGCGGGGTCGTAGACGGTACCGACCACCAGGACGGGGTGTGCCGTCGGCTTGTTCCACGGACCGCGATAACGGTCGGCGGCGACCGCGGGCCAGGCGGCGCACCCCGCGGCGGCCCAGGTCCAGAAGCGTCCGGCGTCGCCCGCACGAGCGGCGCTGTCCTCCTCCATGGCGTGGTAGACACCGGGGTCACGCGGGTTGGGGCTGTCGCCGCAGAGCACCGCGGCACCCTGTTCCTGGCCCAGGTACGGGTTCGGGTTCGGGACCGCCGGCGGGGGCGGGAGCGGGGCCGACTCCGGGACGCGGCCCCGCCACAGGTCCTGCAGCCGGCCGGCGAGGTCCGTCCACCCCGGGTGGACGACGTAGAGGCTGCTCACCGCGTCGGCGACCGTGCCGGCGTAGGTCCACGCGCCCACGGGCTGCTTCCGGAGCCGCTGCATCAGCTGGTCGAACTTGGCCCGCGTCGCTTTCGGGCTGCCGGCGGAGAAGGCGCAGTGGGCGGTGGTGGTGGCCCCGCACAGGGCGAGGAACCCGTCCAGGGTCGCTGCCGCGCTGCGGTCCGAGCCCATGCGCAGGAACGTCGTGAGCCGGGGGTCGTCGGACGCGTGATTCGTCCAGGCCTGCGGGTCGATGCCGCTGTCGAGGACCATGGCGCGGACCTTGCCCGGGAAGAGGTTGGCGTAGGTGGCGCCCAGGATCGTGCCGTAGGAGATCCCCTGGTAGGTGAGGTGCGACTCCCCCACCGCCTGGCGGAGCAGATCGAGGTCGCGGGCGGTGTCGGTGGTCGACACGTGGCGCAGCAGCTCGGGGTCACGCTGCTCACAGCGCCGGGCCAGGTCCTTGTACGCGGCGGTGAAGGCCGCCCGTTCCTTCTCGCCCACCGGGAAGCCCGCCGGTTTGCCCGCGTTCCATTCGGCGGCCTCCTCAAGACTGGCGAAGCAGTTCACCGCGGTGCTGCTGCCGACTCCCCGGGGGTCCCAGCTGACGATGTCGAACCGCTCCCGCACCTCGCGCGGGAACTTCTCGTAGTTCTGCGGCATCTGCACCGTTCCGGGACCGCCGGGGCCGCCGGGGTTGAAGAAGAGGGTGCCGATGCGCCGGCCGGGGCCGGTCGCCTTCCTTTTGACGACCGCCAGTTCGAGGAGGCGGCCACCCGGTCTGTCGTGGTCCAGCGGCACCTTCGCGGTCGCGCAGTCGAACTCGCCGCCTCGAACGCAGGGGCTCCAGTCCAGCTGCGGGACGGGTACCGAAGGTGCGGGCGTGCCACCGGTCACGGCGAGGTCCTGGCCGGTCAGTACGGTCGAGCAGGTCACCAGCGCGGTGATGAGCGCGGCAGGGCGTCTGCGGCCCGCTGTGAATCGGCGTATGAGGGGCATGGGCATACTCCGTTCGTGGTTCTCCGTGGCTGAGCGCCCCGGGCCACCGGTGCCCTGGCCGCGGTGCGCGTCCGGGTCCACGACACAGCGGTCCGTCGGTGCGCGTCCGGGTCCACGACACAGCGGTCCGTCGGTGCGCGCGCGGCGATGCCGCCGAACGGCCCAACCGCCGCGCGCCGGCCCGGCACGCGGTGGTAAGCAGCACCGATCCGCTTGGGCCGGCGGCCCACCCGCCGGTGCGCGACGGCGGGCCGCTGCCCGAGAGCGGTCCGGGCGCGGCACGGACCACCTCCACACCGGTGAGCGGCTCGCCGTCGCCCGGCGGCGGACGATGGTCTGTCCGGCTTCCGTCGACTGGCTCAGTGCGCCCGCCGAGGGCTTCCGGTCGTCCTGGAGGGTCAGGCGGCGGCCGATCCGCTGCTCAGCGCGGCCACGACCTCCTCGTCCTCGAACTCTCCGGTGGGCGTGAAGCCCAGCGACGCGTACAGGCGAGCGGCGGGGGTGTTCTCCGGGTGGTAGGAGAGCCGGATCTCGCGGCAGGACGGCAGTGCTGCGAGGCGTCGCACCAGGACGCGCATCGTGGCGCGGCCCACGCCCTTGCCCTGCTCGGCGGCGTCGACGACCATGCCGCCGATCCAGTGGGTGCCGTCCTCCTCGTCGTACGCCCACATGACATGGCCCACGACCTCGCCACCGGCCCGGACCGCGAGGGAGTTCCAGGTTCCGTCCCGCAGGGAGAGCAGCAGATAGCGTGCCCCGAGGGCTGCCACGAACCGGCGCTGGTCGTCGGCGGGGGCCACGTCGGCGACGTCGCGCCAGTTCTCGTCCGTGATCTCCTCGAGCACCACGCACCGGCCCTGGCGGTCGGCGTCTTCCTTCGTCATCAACCCTGTTCTTTCGCTCGAGTGGGACGGCCCCGGGCGGGCCTGGTCAGCCGTCGACGTGGTCGACCCGTAGGGCGCCGAGCAGTATAGGGAGCGACGCGTGCAGTTCGCGTTCCCAGTACGCCCAGCCGTGGGTGCCCGGTCCGTAGAAGTGGGTGGTGAGGTGCTTCGCGCCGACGCGTTCCAACTCGGCGGCGAGGGCGTGGTTCTGCCGGTTGAAGTCGGCCTCGAGCGCGCTGGTGCGGCCCGGCGGGTCCAGCGGGCCGGTGGTGCCGTCGCCGCACGACAGGTACACGGGGATCGACCGGAGCCGCTCGGCCAGGTGGAACGGGTCGTGGGCCTGCCAGATGCGGCGCTGCGCGACCGGGTCGCCCCAGACCCGCAGCGGGTCGTCGCCCTGGCCGGCGAAGAAGCCCATGATGCGGTCGACCGACTCGTCGTTCAGGAGCGGGTGGGCGGAACCGGAGTACGCGGCGGTCGCCTTGAACATGCCGGGGTTCCGTGCGGCGTACTGCAGGGCGCCCTGGCCTCCCATGGACAGGCCGGCCACGACGCGGTCGGCGCCGGCGCCCCAGTCACGCTCCAGGAGGTGTCGCAGCTCCACGGTGTGGAACGTCTCCCAGGCCGGGTCGCCGCCCCGGCCGTGGTTCCACCAGTCGCTGTACCAGCCGTTCCAGCCCGCCTCCGGCATCACCACGAGCACGTCGCGCAGGCTGTCGGTCTGCGCGACGTCGGTCATCGCGGTCCACGAGGTGTAGTCGCCGCAGCAGCCGTGCAGCAGCCAGAGGGTCGGCCAGTGCTGCCGGCGTCGCGCGTCCGGGTTCCAGCCGTCGGGGGTGAGCAGGCGGACCTCGACCGTCCGGCCGCCCAGAGCCTGCGAGCGCACCGACAGATCGACCTGCCGGTCGGCGACCCGGGTGACCGCGACGACCTCGGCGCCTCGGGGCGACCCGGAACGCGACGTGTCCGTCGCCGCCTGGACACCGGTGACGGGAGATCCCGTCGGTGGGACGGCGGCGAGTGCCGGAGCGGTGGGGGCGAGGGTGAGCAGCAGTACGGCGAGGATGAGGGAAACACGGGCTCGAAGGGTCAGGACGGCGGTCACGGTCGCGATCACGGCGGCTCCCTGCGGGTTCGGTTCGTCGCTGACGGCCCGTCGTTGCACGCTGCATGAGTATCGGCGGGTTCCGCCTCACGTCAAGGTCCACGACCAGCACGCGCGGAACGGCCTGGGAGCTGTGGCCTTGCGGCCGATGACGTGATCGGGCCGGACACGGGGCCGTCCCGACCCGGGACGGGGCACCCGACCCGTGTCGTGTCCGTCTGTGCGCCGTGCCGGACGGACTGCCCGGCACGGCGGCCATGTCTCGGGCGCGGACTCCGTTGACTTGATCGACCAGGTACGTTCCCATGGCCGCGAGCACGAACTCCGGCTTCTGGGCACGCGCGTACCCCTCGCCCGTCCAGGAGACGATCCACATCGGCTCGTGTTCCTCATTGACGCCACCGTCATGTGCACCGGACCCGGTCTGCCGACAGGCTCCTTCGGCAGGCTCCGACGATCCGGACGGCAACTCCCCCTCGATCACGCGTGCGGCAACCCCTGCGACCTGGCTGGTCGGCCGCCTGCGAGTTGTTCCACCGTCTCCGCGTCCTCTTCGCAGTCCGGTCGCCGGGAACGCGTTTGCGAGGCGTGTCGCCGACGGGTGATACTCCGTTCCTCCCCCACGCGTCCCAGTTGTGCGTCTCTCCTGTGAAGGACTTTGCCCGATGGCTGTGTTCGTGTGCGCACAAGGCGCCATGGTGGTTGTGATCCTGCAGGACGGTGCGTGACTCGTGGAGATCGCTCGCATCGTCGTCCTCGGGCTCGCGACAGCAGCCGGGATCGTCTACTACCGCCGTTTCATGGCAGGTCCCTCCCCCTCCGGGCGCTCCTCCCGGAGGGCTGAAGCGCTGGGCTTCCTCCCGCGATCCGGGCAGAACACCCAGCAGGCTGCTCACGACCCCGAGTTGGAGCGGGCGAGGGCCGCGGCCGCCCGTGGCCGTTGGGAGCCGGCGGCGCAGTTGCTGGCCCGGACCAGGGAACAGCGCGACTGGGCGCGCCGCTCGTACTGCGCCGACGCGCTGGGCTCGCACCGGGCCGCCCACCCGGACAGCTGGCTGCACGCGTGGGAAGCGGCGGCCGGAGCGGACGACCCGGACGTGGCGCTGGTGCGGGCGGAAGCGACGGTCTCCCTGGCCTGGCATCTGCGGGGCGGTGGCTGGGCGCAGGACACCAGTCGGGACCAGTTCGCGGGGTTCCACAGCACATTGGTCCGCGCGCCGCAGGAGAACGCGCGCGCCGCGGCGCTGAACCCGGACGACCCCTCGCCGTACATCGCGGAGATCTGGGCCGCACTGGGCCTGGGCTACTCGCACGAGGACATGCGGCGGATCTGGAAGGAGATCACCGCCCGGGACCCGCACCACTACCGCGCGCACTGCGCGGCGCTCCAGTACTGGTGCGCGAAGTGGCGTGGCTCGGAGGAGCTGGCCGTGTCCTTCGCACGCGAGGCCGCGGCCAAGGCGCCGCCCGGCAGCCTGCTCACCGCGCTGCCGCTGATCACGTGGTACGAGCACCAGGACGACGCCGCGAAGCCGGCCGACTTTCGTGCGCCCTACCTGGTCGCCCTGGTCGACGCGGCCCTGGCGGACGTGGCCGCAGCCCCGCCGGACCATCCGGACAGGGCGGCCGTACGGCACCTGCTGGCCTACTTCCTGACCCGACAGGGCCGCCACCACGCGGCGTTGGAGCAGTTCCGGCTGGTCGACGGCTATGTGGACGCCATGCCGTGGAGGTACTGGGACGACCCGGCCGCCGTGTACTGCCTCTGGCGGAACCGGGCCATCAAGGGGGCGGGGCTGATCTGACCGCCGACAGGTCTCCACGGCCGCAAGTACGCCATCGACGCCGCCCTGGCCACCGCCGCCCTGCGACTGCCGGGGCCGGTCCCCGTCTTCACCTCCGACCAGGACGACCTGCGCAAGCTGTGCGGCGACCGCGTGGTGGTCATGGGACTGCGACGGTTCGGCGCACGGCAACCGATCATGCCCACCAACTCGTCGGTGTGCAGGAGGCAGTCGTCCGGGTCGAGCCCCATCGCCTCGCGCTCGGGCGACGCTCGGTACAGGGCGCTTGCTTCCTCCCAAGTGCGACGGCTGACGGGTGACGGGAACGGTGCGTCATGGCGTCTGACTTGGACTGGGAAAGCGGCGAGGGGCTGCTGGGGCTGGATGACCCCGAGGAGTGGGATGCCGCGTTCGAGCGCGGCGAAAATCATCTCGGCACAGCGGCGATCGGGTTGGCCTTCAACTGTTCGCTGGAGGAGGCGTCGCCACGCGTTGCCAGGGCGATGCGGTTGCCGGACGTCGCTCAGCGCGGGTTCGCGTTCACCGCGGCGGGCACCGCGGCCCGGCTCAACGGGAGACTGACGCCGGAGCTGTACGCCGCGCTGCGGGCGGAAGGTCCCGGCCGCAGGAGCATCGCCGGGAACGCCGTCGACGACACCCTCGACCACGTGCCGTTCCGGCAGCTGCCGCTGTGGCTCAAGTGGTGGAAGGTCGCGTCAAAGGTGCAGGACAAACTGGAGACCTGGCGACTGGAGTCCGCCTACGCGGTCAGTGACGCCCGGCGGGCCCTGCGCGGCCGGGGCCGACGTCCGCGTTCTCGCTGCCGGAGGCGGTGACGGCGGACGGGTCGGCCGCGTACGCGGTGGCCGCGTGGTCGGTGTCCCACGCGGCGGCCGCCACTGCCGGTCGCTCGGCCTGCGCGGCACTCGCCGGGACGGCGAGTGCCGGACCGGCGGAGAGGACGGCTGCTGTGGTGAGGGCGGTCAGGAGGGTGCGGGGGGTGCGGGATGGCATACGGCTCTCCTTGGGGAGGGTGGGGGCGCCGGCTCCCTTGCTGACGTGCACCGGTACGGACGGTGGTACGTGAACGGCGTGTACGTGCACGGCGTGTACGTGGAGGGCGTGCGCACGGTATGCAAGCAGGAACGCGGGTGGCTCCGGTGGGCGCGCGGTTCCGCGTTCGCGCCCACCGGGGCCGCGGCGAGTGCCGCTAGGCCGCGTGCCGCGCCCGGCCCCCGTGGCCACGGATGATGTCCGCGTACCGGTGGCCGGAGCCCTTGATGGTGCGGGTCTGGGTGGCGTAGTCGACGTGGACGAGGCCGAAGCGCTTGTCGTAGCCGTACGCCCACTCGAAGTTGTCCAGCAGCGACCAGGCGAAGTAGCCGGCGAGCGGAGCGCCCTTGCGGGCGGCGGACGCGCAGGCGGCCAGGTGCTGTTCCAGGTAGTCCTGGCGTTCCGGATCGTCGATCGTGCCGTCGGGACGGACCACGTCCGGGAAGGCGGAGCCGTTCTCGGTGACGTAGAGCTTGCGTGCGCCGTAGTCGTTCGTCAGGCGGAGCAGCAGCGTCTCGATGCCGCTCGCGTCGATCTCCCAGTCCATGCCGGTGCGCGGGACGTCGGCGCGGCGCACGAAGGCGGCGTGCGGTGCCGGGCCGTCGGGATCGGCCGCCACCACCTGGGGAAAGTAGTAGTTGAGGCCGAGCCAGTCGAGCGGGGCCGCGATGGCCTCCGAGTCTCCTGGTTTCTCCGGGAGTTCCACTCCGTAGAGCTCGCGCATGTCCTGGGGGAAGCCGCGGCCGTGGATCGGGTCCAGCCACCAGCGGTTGGTGTGGCCGTCCATGCGGACGGCGGCCGCCCGGTCCTCGGGGCTGTCGGTGGCGGCATGGATCGTGGAGAGGTTGTTGACGATGCCCACCCGGGCGTCCGGGGCGGCGGCGCGGATCGCCCGCGCGGCGAGGCCGTGGCCCAGCAGCAGGTGGTAGGAGGCGCGGACAGCCGCCGTCAGGTCGGTCAGGCCCGGTGCCATCCTGCCTTCCAGGTGGCCGATCCAGGCCGAGCACAGGGGCTCGTTGAGGGTGGCCCAGTGGTGCACGCGGTCGCCGAGGCGTTCGGCGACCGCCGCCGCGTACGCGGCGAAGTGCTCGGCGGTGTCGCGCTCCGGCCAGCCGCCGCGGTCCTGGAGGACCTGCGGCAGGTCCCAGTGGTAGAGGGTGACGGACGGGGTGATGCCCGCCTCGAGCAGGCCGTCGGTCACCTGGTCGTAGAAGTCGAGACCCTTGGCGTTGACCGGGCCGTCGCCGCCGGGGACGACCCGGGGCCAGGCGATGGACAGGCGGTAGGCGTTGGTGCCGAGGCGGCGCATCAGGTCGATGTCCTCGCGCCAGCGGTGGTAGTGGTCGCAGGCGGTGTCGCCGTGGTCGCCGTGGTCGATGGTGCCGGGGGTGTGCGCGAAGGTGTCCCAGATCGACGGCGAGCGGCCGTCCTCGGCCACGGCTCCTTCGACCTGGTAGGCCGAGGTGGCCGTGCCCCACAGGAAGTCGTGCGGGAGGGCGGCGTAGTCGATGGTCACAGAAGTCCCTTCGATGTCGGGTGCGTTGACCCGTCAGACGCGTTGATCCGACAGGCGTGTCGGGCCGTCAGGTGTGTCGGCTCGTCAGGTGTGCCGGTCCGGTGTGTCACTTGACGGCTCCTGCCGTCAGGCCTGCGACGAGGTAGCGCTGCAGCAGCAGGAAGCCCGCGACCACGGGGACGCTCACCACGAGCGAGGCCGCCATGATCTGGTTCCAGTAGACGTCGTTGAGGGTGGAGTAGCCCTGGAGTCCCACGGCGAGGGTGCGGGTGGTGTCGTTGGTCATCACCGACGCGAAGAGCACTTCGCCCCAGGCCGTCATGAAGGCGTAGACGGCGACCGCGACGATGCCGGGGACCGCGGCCGGCACGACGACCCGGAAGAGCGCGCCGAGCGGACCGCAGCCGTCGACCAGCGCGGCCTCGTCCAGGTCCCGCGGGACCGAGTCGAAGTAGCCGATCAGCATCCAGACGGAGAACGGGAGGGAGAACGTCAGGTACGTCAGGATCAGGCCGCCGCGCGAGCCGAACAGGGCGATGCCCGTGGCGTTGCCGATGTTGACGTAGATGAGGAACAGCGGGAGGAGGAAGAGGATGCCGGGGAACATCTGCGTCGACAGCACGGTCACCGTGAAGACGCGCTTGCCGCGGAAGCTGTGGCGGCTCACCGCGTAGGCGGAGAAGACCGCGATCACCACCGAGCAGACGGTCGCCGCGCCCGCCACGATCAGCGAGTTCACGAAGTACCGGGCGAGCGGGACGGTGGACCAGATGTCGATGTACGGGCGGATCGTCAACTCGCTCGGCAGCCAGCGGAACCCGCCGGTGACGTCCGCGAGCGGCTTCAGCGAGCTGGAGATCATGACGTACACCGGGATCAGCACGAAGCCGGTGAGCAGGGTGAGGAAGATCCGCCGGGACCAGAGGAAGGAGCGGGGCGGCGCCATCGGGGAGGCGGCCGTCGTCCTCGGTGAACTAGGCATGTGACGGCCTCCGTCGGCGCGAGGTGAGGACGAGGTACACGCCTGTCACGACGAGCAGGAACAGCAGGAGCAGGACGGACATGGCGGAGCCGGTGCCGAAGTTCCAGGTGACGAAGGACGCCTGGTAGATGTGGACCGAGATGAGGTCCGCGGCCTCGGGGGCGGCCTTGCCGAACAGGACGAACGGGGTGTTGAAGTCGTTGAACGTCCACAGGAACAGGACCAGCACCAGGACCTGGTTGACCGGGCGCAGCGACGGCAGGGTGATGCGGCGGACCTGTTGGATCATCCCGGCGCCGTCCAGCGCGGCGGCCTCGTACAGCTCGCGGGGGATGTTCTGCAGGCCGGCCATGACGATCAGGAAGGCGAACGGCCAGCCCTTCCACACGGACACCGTCAGCAGCGCGAAGAAGCTGTTGTCGCCGATCAGCCAGAAGGACGGCTTGTCGGTGAGGCCGAGCTGATCGTGCAGGACGTGGTTCACCAGGCCGTTGTCGTGCTGGAACATGAACACCCAGGTGATGACGGCGGCGTAGACCGGCAGCGCGTACGGCACCAGGAACAGGGCGCGCAGCAGGCCTCGGCCGCGGAAGGCGTCCTGCAGGTAGATCGCGGCGGCGGTGCCGAGGAGCCAGCACAGGCCGACCGACAACACGGTGAAGGCGACGGTGACGAAGAAGGAATGGAGCAGGGCCGCGCCGACGGGGGCGTCGAAGTCCACCGACACCTTGTAATTGTCGAGGGCGGCCCACGGGGCGGTGCCCCAGTCGCGGATGTAGAACTGGGTGAGCTCCTTGAAGCTCATGACGATGCCGATCACCATCGGCACCAGGTGGACCAGGAGTTCGAGGAGCAGCGCGGGCAGCAGGAGCAGGTACGGCAGTCCGATGCGGCGGATCCGCCCGGGGCGGCGGCGGGGGCCGCGCGCCGCACCGGGGGACGTATTCCGCACGGCGGCCTCCGCGGGGACAGTGGCGGTCATGGCGGTGTCGTGACTCACTTCTCGGGCATCTGCTGCTGGGCCTTGGTGAGTGCGGCCTCGACCGAGCCGGTGGTCACCTCACGGCCTCCGGCGGCGTCGGCGAACAGGTCCTTGATCGCCGTTCCGACGGCGGTCTCGAACTGGGACTCGTCGGGGACCTGCGGCAGCGCCACGGCACTGTTGGCGAGGGTGTCCTTCAGGACGGCGTTGGCCGGGGAGTTGAAGGCGGCGTCCTCCTGGGCGGCCCTGACCGGCGGGATGGAGCTGTAGGCCGTGTTGAGGATCTTCTGCTCGGCGTCGCTCGTCATGAACTTCACGAACTCGGTGGCGCCGTCGAGGTTGTCGCTGTCCTTGAAGACGGCCAGGTTGATGCCGGCGACCATCGAGTTGACCTGCTTGCCCGCGCCCGGGGTGCCGGACTGCACGGGCACCGGCGCGATGCCGTAGTCGTCCTCGCTCATCCCCTGGGACGCGAGGTTGGCGGACGCGGACTGCCACAGCAGCATCGCCGTCCTGCCCTTGGCGAAGTCGCTCACGGACTGGTTCTGGGCGTACTCGGCGTTGCCCGGGGCGATGATCTTGTCCTTGGCCATCAGGTCGACGTACTGCTTGACCGCGGTGACCGCACCGTCGCTGGTGAAGTCGGGCTTGCCGTCGGGGGTGAAGAAGTCGGCGCCGTGCTGCTTGGCGAAGACGAAGGCGTGGTGGATGTTCTCGGAGGGGTTCGAACCCTCCATGCCGATCCCCCACTTGCCGCCCTCGGACACCTTCTTGCCGACGGCGACCAGCTCGTCCCAGGTGGCGGGCGGGGCGTCGACACCCGCGTCGGCGAGCATCTGCTTGTTGTAGTAGAGGGCGTACGCCATCGAGTACAGCGGGACGGCGGCCGGGTCCTGGCCCTCGGTGCCGGTGGAGCCGAGCGCGGAGTCGACGAAGCGGTCCTTGCCGCCGATCCTGTCGAAGTTCTTCGCGTCCCACGGCAGCAGCGCGCCCGTCGCCTGGAGCGAGGCGGACCAGGTGTTGCCGATGTTGAGCACGTCCGGGCCCTGGCCGGAGGTGGTCGCGGTGAGGATCCGGTTGAGCAGGTCGGACCAGGGCACGACCTCGAGCTTGACCTTGATGCCGGTCTGCTTCTCGAACTTGTCCAGTTCGGGCTGGAGCACCTTCTTGTCGATCTCGATGCCGGCGCCCTGGTTGGAGGCCCAGTAAGTGAGCTCCTTGGGCGAGTCGCCGGACCCACCCCCCGTGCTCGAACCGCCTCCGCAGGCCGAGGCGGCGAGTGCGAGGGACAGGATGACGGCGCCGGTGGCCGCGGCTCGAATACTGCGCATGGCTCCTGATGTGCCTTTCCGGGTGTGGGAAGGGAGTGGAGAAGGATGGCGGGGCGGCGACTCATGGCTTAATTTAGGACGTGAGTTAAACCCTCTGAAGGCGGCACGTCAAGGGTTTTGACGGAGTCACCCAACTCTCGCCGAGCCTCTTGACGCATCTGTTCCACGGATGAACCATCAGCGGCGAGAGAGCGCTCCCACCTCCCCCACACCGTTCACTTCCTGAACCAGGAGAGCCCCCATGATCTCCGACTCCCCCTCCGCCCAGCCGTCCTCCGACGACCCCCGTGCCGCCGTCCGACGCCGGGCCGTCCTCGGAGCCGCGGCCGCCGCGCCCGTGCTGGCGGCGCTGCCCACCACCGCCTCCGCCGCACCGGCCGCCCCCTCCCCCGCGGTGCACCCCGGGAAGCCGCGCCGGCTGCGGGCCGGCGGCGACCTCGGTCCGAACGTGATCGTCTTCGACCCGTCCACGCCGGGCATCCAGGCGAAGCTGGACGAGGTGTTCGCCCGGCAGGAATCGGCCCAGTTCGGCCCGGGCCGCTACCAGTTCCTGTTCAAGCCGGGCACCTACCACGGGCTCAACGCCCAACTCGGTTTCTACACCTCGCTCTCGGGCCTCGGCCTCTCCCCCGACGACACCACCATCAACGGCGACGTGACGGTCGACGCCGGCTGGTTCGACGGCAACGCCACCCAGAACTTCTGGCGTTCGGCGGAGAACCTGGCCCTCGTCCCGGTCAACGGCACCAACCGCTGGGCGGTCGCCCAGGCCGCCCCCTTCCGCCGGATGCACATACGCGGCGGCCTCAACCTCGCGCCCGCCGGCTACGGCTGGGCCAGCGGCGGCTACATCGCCGACAGCCGGATCGACGGAGTGGTCGGCCCGTACTCGCAGCAGCAGTGGTACACCCGGGACAGTTCGGTCGGCGGCTGGACCAACGCCGTGTGGAACATGGTGTTCTCGGGGGTCCAGGGCGCCCCCGCGCAGAGCTTCCCGGAACCGCCCTACACCACGCTCGACCGGACGCCGATCTCCCGCGAGAAGCCGTTCCTGTACCTGGCCGGCGCCGACTACCGCGTGTTCCTGCCCGCACTGCGCCGCGACGCACGCGGTGTCACCTGGGGCAACGGCACCCCGCGCGGCACCTCCCTGGCCCTGGACCGTTTCTACGTGGCGAAGCCCGGCGACTCCGCCGCCACCCTCAACCAGGCACTCGACCAGGGCCTCAACCTGCTCCTGACACCGGGCATTTACCACGTCGACCAGCCGGTCCGGGTCAACCGCGCGGGCACGGTCGTCCTCGGCCTCGGCTACGCCACCCTGATCCCCGACAACGGCGTCACCGCCCTGAAGGTCGCCGACGTCGACGGGGTACGGCTGGCCGGCTTCCTCGTCGACGCCGGACCGGTCAACTCCCCCACCCTGGTGGAGATCGGCCCGAACGGCGCCTCCCGTGACCACTCGGCCGACCCGATCACCGTCCAGGACGTGTTCATCCGGATCGGCGGCGCGGGCCCCGGCAAGGCGACCACCAGCATGGTGGTCAACGCCCGGCACACCATCGTCGACCACACCTGGATCTGGCGCGCCGACCACGGCGAGGGCGTCGGCTGGGAGACCAACCGCTGCGACTACGGCGTCGTCGTCAACGGCCACGACGTGCTCGCCACCGGCCTGTTCGTCGAACACTTCAACAAGTACGACGTGCAGTGGAACGGCGAGCGCGGGCGCACGATCTTCTTCCAGAACGAGAAGGCCTACGACGCGCCGAACCAGGCCGCCGTCCAGAACGGCTCGATCAAGGGCTACGCCGCGTACAAGGTCGGCGACCACGTCACCACCCACGAGGGCTGGGGCATGGGGAGTTACTGCTACTACAACGTCAACCCGTCGATCGTGCAGCACCACGGCTTCGCCGCCCCGAACCGCCCGGGGGTCCGCTTCCACCACCTCCTGGTCGTGTCGCTCAGCGGCCACGGGCAGTACGAGTGCGTCATCAACGACACGGGTTCGCCGACGTCGGGGACCAGCACCGTGCCGTCGAAGGTGGTCTCCTACCCCTGACCCCGGTACGCGGTGCGCGCTCCGACCGGAACCGCCGGTCGGAGCGCGCACCGTGACAGCGCCGGTTGCGGACGCGGCGACCGGCTCGCCACGGACACGAACGGGCTTACCGACGACTCCGAGGCGGTGTCGGAGTGCGCCGCCCCCGGGCGGGACGAGTTGCGGAAGGCGGTCCGTGCCGGCATGGCGGTCACTTCGGGTCGCGGTTGAACTTCGAGGTCGACCAGAAGTAACCGATCACCGCGAGGCCCAGGCACCAGACGACCGCGAGCCACCCGTGGTGGCCGATCTCGCTGCCGAGCAGCAGGCCCCGGAGGGTTTCGATGGCGGGCGTGAACGGCTGGTACTCGGCGACCGGCTGGAACCAGCCGGGCATGGCGTCGACCGGGACGAAGGCGCTGGAGAGGAGCGGCAGCAGGATCATCGGCATCGCGTTGTTGCCGGCGGCCTCGGCGTTCGGGCTGACCAGGCCCATGCCGACCGCGATCCAGGTGAGCGCCGTGGCGAAGAGCACCAGCAGCCCGAACGCCGCCAGCCACTCCAGGACGCCGGCTCCCGTGGACCGGAAGCCGATGGCCACGGCGACGGCACCCACGAGGACCACGCTCGCGATCGACTGCAGCACGCTGCCGACGACGTGCCCGACGAGCACCGAACCGCGGTGGATCGCCATCGTGCGGAAGCGGGCGATGATGCCCTCGGTCATGTCGTTGGCGACGGAGACCGCGGTCCCGATCACAGTGGAGCCGATGGTCATCAGCAGCAGGCCCGGGACGATGTACGCGATGTACTCGGAGCGGTCCGGACCGCCGCCCCCGATGCCCGCGCTCATCACGTCGCCGAAGACGTAGACGAAGAGCAACAGCAGCATGACCGGCGTGAGCAGCAGGTTCAGAGTGAGGGACGGATAGCGCCGGGCGTGCAGGAGGTTGCGGCGCAGCATCGTGGACGAGTCGCGCACGGCGAGGGAGAGGGAGCTCATCGGACATCCTCCTTGGGCTGGTCGGACTGGTCGGGCCGACTCGGCACGGTGGAGCCGGTCAGGGCGAAGAACACGTCGTCGAGGTCGGGGGTGTGCACGGTCAGCTCGTCCGCCTCGATGCCGGCCGAGTCCAGCCGGTCGAGGAGGGAGCGCAGCTCGCGCTGGCTGCCGTCGCTGGGGATCCGCAGCGCGAGCGCCTCGTCGTCCCGGGTCACCTCGCTCAGCGCGAGGGCAGCGGACCGGTAGGCGGCCGGGTCGGTGAAGCGGAGCCGGACGTGTCCGCCGGGGATCATCCGCTTCAGCTCCTCGGCGGTGCCCTCGGCGGCGATCCTGCCGTCGTTCAGCACCGCGATACGGTCGGCGAGCTCGTCGGCCTCCTCCAGGTACTGGGTGGTGAGGAAGACGGTGACGCCGCCGGTGACGAGTTCGCGGATGATCTGCCACATGGTGTGGCGGGAGCGCGGGTCGAGGCCGGTGGTCGGCTCGTCGAGGAAGATGATCCGCGGGTCGTCGACGAGGGTCATGGCGATGTCGAGGCGGCGTTTCATGCCGCCCGAGTAGCTCTGGGCGGGCTTCTTCGCGGCATCGACGAGGTCGAACCTCTCCAGTAACTCGGCGGTGACCCGCCGACCCTCGCGTCTGGGCAGGTGGTGCAGGTCCGCCATGAGGAGCATGTTCTCCTCGCCGGTGATCAGCCCGTCGACGGCGGAGAACTGTCCGGTGACGCCGATCGCGGCACGCACGGCCTGCGGGTCGGCGACGAGGTCGTGGCCCGCGACCCGGGCCTGCCCGCCGTCGGCGGCGATGAGCGTGGACAGGATCTTCACGGCGGTGGTCTTGCCGGCGCCGTTCGGCCCGAGCAGCGCGAACACGGACCCGGCAGGGATGCTCAGATCGATGCCGTCGAGGACGGTCTTGTCGCCGTACGACTTGCGCAGACCGACGGCGGAGACGGCGGCCGGCGACGGGTGACCTTCACCCTTTCTGGATGCGGGCATGACAACAGAAGGCATGAGCCCTCCCATTCGAAAGCTGAAGTGGCTTGGCGGGGGTGCGAGTTGAGACCGGCTCTTCCGGGGTCAGGCCTTGGCTCGGCGGATGTCGATGTTGCCGTACCGGGTGCGGGCGCGGACCTTGACGGTGTCCTCGGTCTCCTCCGGGGTCGCGGACGCGGTGAGCGTGTTGCGTACCTGGCCGGATTCCGAGCTGACGTCGAGCCAGGCGGCCGTGCCCTCGCGGACGCCGACCTCGATGGCGCCGTAGGAGGTCTCCAACTGGACCGTGCCGCAGGCCACTTCGCCCACACGCAGGGTGCCGTGGGCGGTGGTGGCGGTGACCGAGTCCTCGGCGCGCCGGATCTCGATGTCGCCGTTGGCGCCGCTCACCCGCAGTTCACCGGTCGCGGCGCCCACGGTCGTGGTGCCGTGCGAGTTCTTCAGGACGGCGGGGCCGTCGAGGAGACCGACGCGCAGGCTGCCGGAGCTGGTGGCGATCTCGGCCATGCCCTCGACCCGGTCCACGGTGATCGAACCGTGCGACGCGGTCAGCTTCAGCGGGCCGGTCGCGTCGAGGCGGACGTCGCCGGACGAGGTCTTCACGCGAACCTCGCCGAGCCGGTCCTCACCGAGCACCTGAACCCAGGAACCGGTCACGTCGACGTGCGAGCCCGTGGGCAGTTCGACCGCCACGTCGACGGTGCCGGTGCGGCCGAACAGATGGGACTTGGGCGTCCTGAGAGCCAGGACACCGTTCGCGTACGTGACCTGGGTCTGGGCGGCTGTCCGCACGTCCAGCTCCTTCTTCGGGTCGCGGGGCCGCACCTCGACGTCGGTGTCGGGGCGGTCGCCCGCGGTGAACCGGATGGAACCGGCGTCCACGTGTGCGGTGACCGAGATCGGTTCGGGAGTGTCGAAAGAAGGCATGGCTGTCCCGTCCTCTTGGGTCTTCAGAACGTCCCCGCTGGTGGGACGCGGTGTGGGTGAAGTGGTGCGGGCGGGGGTGCGGCTAGCGCACCCAGCCCGTGAAGCTCTGTCCGATGGTCCGGGTCCTCTCCGTCGGCCGCGGCCGCGTACCGCCGTCGACCGCGGCCGACACGGCCCGCACCAGCCACGCGTTGACCGACAGGCCCTCGCGGCCCGCGGCCTCCTCGGCGCGTGCCTTGAGGTGGGCCGGCAGACGCAGATTGACGCGGGCGGTCCCGCCCTCGTCGCCCTCGGCGGGCGCCTGCGCCCTGAGCGGTTCGACGGGCGCGGCCGGCTCCACGGGGCCGCCGACGGGCGGCGGCGTCACCACGAAGTCGGGGTCCAGCCCGCGCAGCCGTACGTCGACCGAGCCGGGGGCGAGTTCGCGGGTGATCTCGTCCATCGCGGCGGAGAGCACGTTGAGCAGGGTCAGGCGGGTCGCCGACTCCAGCGGAGCGGTGAGCCGTTCGGCCAGCTCGCGGGCGTCCTCCCCACCGGCTTCGGCGGCCACCGCGAGTTCACGGCGGAGGGTTTCGACATACGGAGTGAGGTCCATGGCGCCATGGTGGCACCATTGAGGCGCCACGCGCAAGCCAAATGGCAGCACCTCTGGTCCGACATGTGAAGCAGCCGTTTCACCTGGAGAAACGCCCTGATTCCTACCTGATTGATTGCGGCTCCATGCTTACTCATACGCCCTTGAGAGCATGGGATGGTGCCGCTTGGCGCCGAACGGCGCCAAGCGGCACCATCCGGCGCCACACCGACTGCAGAGGTTGCCGGCCTCAAGCACCCACCGTCGGCCACCGTCCTGTCCGCAGGCGCGGGCCGGTGTTGCGATTACCGTGCCGGGAGGGGTGCCGGTGCGTAGCCGGTGGGCCGGGTGGTGAAGGTGCCGCGGCCCTGGGTGCGGCTGCGCAACCGGGTCGCGTAGCCGAACAGTTCGGCCAGCGGCACCGTCGCGATGACGACGGTGCCGCCCGGCCGGGTGGCCGAGCCGGTCACCCGGCCGCGGCGCGCGGCCAGATCGCCGAGCACCCCGCCCACCGCGTTCTCGGGCACGGTGACGGTGGCCTCCACCACCGGTTCCAGCAGCACCATCGCGCAGGCCCGCAGGGCCTGCCGCAGACCGAGCCGGCCGGCGGTGCGGAAGGCGGTGTCCGAGGAGTCCTTCACATGGGTCGCCCCGTCGGTGAGCGTGACGCGCAGACCGGTCACCGGATGACCGCCCGACGGCCCCTCGGCCAGGGCGTCCCGGCAGCCGGCCTCGACCGCACGGACGTACTCCTGCGGCACGCGCCCGCCGACCACGGCCGAGCGGAACTCGAACCCGGTGCCCGGCGTGCCCGGGGTGCCCAGCGGCTCGACGTCGAGCACGACGTGGGCGAACTGGCCCGCCCCGCCATCCTGTTTGACGTGCCGGAAGACGAACCCGGACACCCCGCGGCCGACGGTTTCCCGGTGACTGACCCGGGGACGGCCCACGTTGACGGCCGTCCCGTGATCGCGCCGGATCTTCTCCACCGCGACCTCCAGATGCAGCTCACCCATGCCGGACAGCACCGTCTGACCGGTCTCCGAGTCGGCCCGTGCCACCAGCGAGGGGTCCTCCTCGACGAGCCGCGCGAGTGCCGACGCCAGACGTCCGGTGTCGGTGCCCCGGAGCGCCTCGAGCGCCACGGACACGACGGGCTCGGCGACACCTGGGGGCTCCAGGACCAGCGGAGCGGAAGGTGCGCACAGGGTCGCTCCGGCACGGGCGGACTTCAGCCCGACCACGGCGACGATGTCCCCGGCGACCGCCCGGTCCAGCGGGGCGTGCCGGTCGGCCCGGACCCGCAGGATGCGGCCGATGCGCTCGGTGCGGCGGGCGGTCGCGTCCCACACGGTGTCTCCCCTCTCGATCGTTCCCGAGTACAGGCGCAGGTAGGTCAGTCGCCCGGTGGACGTGGCGTTCACCTTGAACGCGAGGGCGGCGAACGGCGCCTCCGGGTCGGCGGGACGGTCCTGCACACCGGTGCCGTCCTCGCGCGTCCCGCGCACGGGCGGCACGTCGAGCGGGGACGGAAGGTAGGCGAGGACGGCGTCCAGCAGCGGTTCGACGCCCCGGTTGCGGTACGCCGAGCCGCACAGCACGACGACACCCTCGCCGCTGCGGGTGAGGTCGCGCAGGGCGGAGGTGAGCGTACGGGCGCTGAGCGCGCCCGTGTCGCAGAACTCCTCCAGCGCGCCCGGATGCAGTTCGGCGACGGCCTCCTCCAGCGTCCGGCGCCGACGGCGGGCCTCCTCCCGCAGGTCGTCCGGCACGGGGCCGTCGTGGGCCGTCGTACCGTCGTCGGTCCAGGTCAGCGCCCGCATGCGGATCAGGTCGACGACACCGGTGAAGGCGCCCTCGGCACCGATCGGCAACTGGACCACCAGGGGCGAGGGGTGCAGCCGCTCGCGGATCGAGGCGACGGCGGCGTCCAGTTCGGCACCGGCCCGGTCCATCTTGTTGACGAACGCGATGCGCGGCACGCCGTGCCGGTCGGCCTGCCGCCACACCGACTCGCTCTGCGGCTCCACGCCGGCGATCGCGTCGAACACCGCGACCGCGCCGTCAAGTACGCGCAGCGAGCGCTCGACCTCGTCGGCGAAGTCCACGTGCCCGGGGGTGTCGATCAGGTTGATGCGGTGACCGTCCCAGGCGCAGCTGACGGCGGCGGCGAAGATCGTGATGCCCCGGTCGCGCTCCTGCGGGTCGAAGTCGGTGACAGTGGTGCCGTCGTGCACCTCGCCCCGCTGGTGCGTGGTGCCGGTGGCGTACAGGATCCGCTCGGTGACGGTGGTCTTGCCGGCGTCGACGTGGGCGAGGACGCCGAGGTTGCGGACGGCGGCGAGGGGGTCGGTGTGCAGGGGGTTGCGCATGGCCCGTGGCCTTTCGGTGCTCTGTGACAGGGCAGCGCGATTCCCGGACGAGACCCACAGCCGGGCGACGGGGGCACATGAGTACCCGAAAGCCTTCAAGGAAAGCGGAATTGACCGCCCGTCAATGGTCAGGTCTCGTCACGGCATCCGGTACCGGCCGCGCAGCGGGCACCGGACGGCCGAGGACACGAGGAGCACCTCGGAGCGGACGGACCGGGTCCGGAGAACGGCTGCAGCGGTGTGGTCACGCATGGCCGGACTCCCCTCACGGTCGCGAACGCGCGACCCCACATCGAGGCAGCGCCTGCTCGGTGCCGAGTGTAGGGAGGGGCGGGCGGACGGAGCCACGGCTTTTCACGAGGGAGGAGGCCGACGTCCGGACCGGCGAAGCCACCGCTGCGCGACGGGGAAACGTCAGTCGGGGGGAACCGCTCGCTTTTCCCCATGTGGCGGGGATCACGTCGGGGGGAAAACCTGCGGCGCGGCTCGGGCGTCTAGCGGGTGTGAGATCAGTCAGGGCAGCGCTGCACGAGGTGGACGAGGAGCGTCTCGTCCGGCTGGTGGCGAAGGACGACCGTGCCGCGTTCGAGGAGTTGTACCGGCGTACGGCGCCGTGGCTGGCGGTGCGGCTGCGCCGCCGGTGTGCGGACGAGCAGATCGTCGCGGAGGTCATGCAGGAGACCTACTTGGCGGTGTGGCGCGCGGCGGGCGCGTTCGCCGGGGCCGCGGTCGGGGGGACTGCCACCGGTTGGCTGTGGACGATTGCGGCGCGCCGCCTGGTCGACGCGTTCCGGCGCAGGGCTCACCACGCGGAGCCGCCGCCGGCCGCCGCCGTGCCCGACGCGGCGCCCGCCGCCGAGGAGGAGGCGCTCGCGGCGACCGTCGGCGGTGAAGTCGGGGACGCGCTGCGGTGCCTCGCGCCGGAGCTGAGACAGGTACTGCAGGCCATGGTGCTCGACGGGCTGTCCGTCCGGGAGACCGCGGTCCTGCTCGGGCTGCCCGAGGGCACGGTCAAGACCCGTGCCCGCCGGGCCCGGATCGCGATGCGGAGGGCGCTGGCGTGAGTGGGGAACATCCGTCGACGCGGATCATCGGAGGTTACGCGCGCGGCGGCACGGACCTCGCCGCCGACGAGGTGTGGGCCGTGGAGGCTCATCTGGAGATGTGCCGGGTGTGCCGTGACCGGCTGTCCGCCGCTGTCGGGGCCGAGGTGCCCGCCGTGGCGTCGCTGGTCGACACCGTGTGGTCCGGCCTCGAACCCCGGCTGGCGGTCACCGCCACGATGCCGCGCGGACGGCGTCGGCCGGCGCGACTGTCGAGGTGGCTGACGCCCACGATGGTGCCGTGGCTGGCCATGGTCGTGGGCGTGACGCTGCTGGCCCTGCTGCTCGACCTGGCCGGCACCGGTTCCGGCGAGGTGTCGCTGGTGCTGCTGTTCGCGCCGATCCTGCCCGTGCTCGGCGTCGCGGCGTCCTGGTCGCGCGGTCTGGACCCGGCGTACGAACTGACGGCCTCGGTGCCCCGGGCCGGACTCCCCCTGGTGCTGCGGCGCACCGCGTCCGTGCTCGGCGCGGTCGTCCCCGCGCTGCTGGCGGGCGGATGGGTGACGGGGGTGATGGTGGCCCAGTGGCTGCTGCCCTGTCTGGCCTGGACGGCGGCGACGCTGGCGCTCGGCGGTGTCCTCGGTGTGACCCGCGCTGCCGTCGTGCTGGCCGTCGTGTGGGCCGCCGTGGTCGTGGCGCCGACCCTGGCCACCAGCCGTACGACCTTCGCCCTGCAGACGGGCGGTCTGCCCGTGTGGGGGCTGCTCCTCGCACTCGGCACCGGTGTCGTGATCGCCCGCAGGGGCGCGTACTCCGTGCCGGGAGCCCTTCGGTGACTATCGGACCATCGGAAAGGAACACCACATGACGTCCGCCGTGAGCGCGGCCGACATCGCACCGACGGCCTACGCCTGGGAGATCCGGGCCACCGGGCTGAAGGTCAGGGTCGGCAGGAACCGAATGGCCGTCGACGGCCTCGACCTGTCGCTGGGCACCGGCGTCCACGGGCTCCTCGGCCCCAACGGGGCGGGCAAGACCACCCTCATCCGGACCCTGGCCACCGTACTGCGCCCCACCGAGGGCACCCTGGAGCTGCTCGGCGAGCCCGCGGGCGGCCGGGGCGAGCACCGTGCGCTGCGCCGCCGAATCGGCTATCTGCCGCAGGAGTTCGGCTACTACAAGCGTTTCACGGTGCGCGAGTTCGTCGAGTACATGGCGTGGCTGAAGGAGGTGCCGAAGGCGGAGATCCCCGCGGCGGTGCAGCGCGCCGTGGAGCGGGTGGGTCTGGCGGACCGCGCCGACGAGAGGATGAAGGCCCTCTCGGGCGGCATGGTGCGCAGGGTCGGCATCGCCCAGGCCATCGTCAACGACCCGACGATCCTGCTGCTGGACGAGCCGACGGTCGGTCTGGACCCGGCGCAGCGGCTGCGCTTCCGCGAGCTGCTCCAGGAGTTGGGTACGGACACCTGTGTGCTCGTCTCGACCCATCTGGTGGAGGACGTCGCCGCCGCCTGCACCGACGTGGTGCTCTTCGCCGAGGGCCGGCTGGTCTTCCAGGGCCCTCCGGACGAGCTGGCCTCGGTGGGCGGCCCCGAGCACGCGGGGGACAGCCCGCTGGAGCGCGGCTACTCGGCGCTGCTGCTCGACCCCGAGCAGGGAAGGGGCACATGGTGAACGTCCGCGTCCTGCGCATCGAACTGAAGCGCTCCGTCGCCCCGTGGGCCGGCGCCGTGGTCCTGACGGCGGCGGCGGCGTTCCTGTACCTGGTGAACGGCGGGTGGTGGAGGGGCACCACGGCCTGGACGGCCCAGTGGACGTCCATGGCCCTGTGGACCCGCTCCCTGCTGTTCTACCTGTGGCCGCTCGCCGTGGGGCTCGGGGCGCTGCAGGGCCTGCGCGACCACCGCTCGAAGATGACCGAGCTGCTGACGAGCACGCCGCGGCCCGCCCGGCACCGCGCGGCCGCGCTGGCGGGCACGACGGCGATCACACTGGCCTCGGCCTTCGCGCTCCTCGTCCTCGTGGGCGCGGTCCAGGTGGTCGCCCACACCGAGTACACGCACCTCGGGTGGCTGCCGATCTCACTGGTGGGGGCACTCTTCCTCGTCGCGGGCGCGGTACTGGGCATGGGAGCCGGGCGGGCCCTGCCGTCCGCGCTCACCCCGCCCGCGCTGGCCATGGGTGCCTTCGTGTTCACGGCCCTCATGCACATGTCGTTGGGCCGGACGGAGACGGTCACGCAGGAGGGGTACCCGAGCACGGAGCCGAACCGCATCTCGCTGCTGTCGCCGGCAGTGGAGGAGGTGCGCGATGTGCTCGTCACCCTCTCCGCCTCCGTGCACGTCGGGCAGACGATCTGGCTGCTCGGCATGGCCGCGACCGGCTTCGCGCTGCTGGTCGCCACGGGCCGGCGCGCCCGGCTGATCGCCCTGACGCCCGTCCTGGCGGGCGCGGTGCTCGCCCTGCTCGTCCTCCCCTCCGACCCGCGCCGGATGTACGTCGTCGACGAGGCCGCCGCGGAATTGGTGTGCGACGGCCCGGTGTGCGTGGCCAAGACGCACCGGACACGACTCGCCGACCTCGCGGGTCCCGGCAAGGAGGCACTGCGCCTGCTGCACGGCGCCCTGGGCGACCGGGCCCCGGTCTCGGTCCGGGAGAACACCGCCGTACTGCCGGACGGCGCCATGCCGCAGTGGTCCGGCAAGACCGTGCTCTTCGACTTCGACGACGGCGTCATCGCCGCCGCGAAGGGCGAGGAACTGACCCGGGCCCTGATCGCCAAGGCCATGGTGCCGGGGTGCACCCCTGTCGGCTGGAGCGGCTGGGGGAACAAGGACTTCGCGCGGGCCGTCGCGGTGGGTTGGGTCCTCGGGGACCTCAGGCCGCTTCCCGGCACGGAGTCGGCAGGTCTGCGCAGCGAGGTCGAGGTCAAGACCCGCCCGGTGTGGAAGGAACTCACGGCGCTGCCGCGGGCCGAACAGCTCTCGCGGATCAACGCGATGCGCGCCGCCGCGCTCTCCTGCGAGGGCGACGCCTTCGAGGCTCTGTCCGGCGGTGCGTCCCGGTGAGATGGCTGACGCTGTACGCGCGCTCGCGTCAGGTGCCCGCGTCGCTCGCCGCGGTGGTGGTCAGCACGGTGGCGGCGTGGGCGCTCTCCCGGAACGGGGGCGGGGGGCCCGGCGATCCGCGGCTCCCCGTCCTCCTCCTCGCCACGGGGGCGATGGCGGCCTCGATCGGGCTCAGCGGGCAGGACCTCGCACTGGACCGGACGGCCGCGATCCGCTGGGTGCCCCGCAGAGCGGCGCACGTGCTGCTCGCCGGCGCGGTCGTCGGCACGGCGCTGCTCACCGTGCAGGCCATGGGCGAGGACATGGCCACCACCGCGTTCGTCGTCCGGGACAGCGCGGGCCTGATGGGCCTGGCCGCCCTGGGCGCGGCGCTCGCAGGCGGCCAGTACGCGTGGACGCTGCCGTTCTCCTGGCTCTCGTTCTCGTTCTTCGCCCCGCCCCCGACGAGTGTGCCGACGCAGGTGGCGTCCTGGATGCTGCTGCCCCCCGGCACGGCGGCGGGCACCTGGACGGCCCTGGCCCTCACGGTCACCGGCACCGCGGCGTACGCCCTCGCGGGACCACGACGGTGACCGGAGTGGGCCACGGCGCTCACGAGGGCTGGGGCAAGGAGCGGCACGTCACCAACCGGTGAGCGTTGGACAGGCCCGACCCATGGGACAGCGGCCGCACCACCAGCCTGTCGAGCACGATCCCGGCGGTAAGCAGGGGACCCCGGCGAGCAGCGGCGCGTGCCGCAGGGCGCGCCGGGCCGGTCCCGTCGGCTCAGGGCTCGGGGACGCTGATTTTTCGCCTCCTGAGCCCCGCGAGGACATCGCCGACAGTGCGGTTTGCGGTACCGGAGACCGTGCAGCGTCTACCCGGACGCCGCCTGGGCGGTCGTCTCGCGCACCTCGCCAGGCGCGGGCCGTCCCGGCTGCCGCCCGACCCCGTCGTCAAACGATCGTTCGACGACGGCTAGGGTCGGATCCGTCCACAGGAGCGGGGAGCAGCATGGCCAATCCGGCCTACAAGCGGGTGTCGACCGACCAGCAGTCGACCGACCGTCAGAACCCCGTTCTTGCCGAGGCCGGCACCTCCAGCCGCCTCCACCCGCTCCAGCGCCCGAAGTCCGGTGAGCTGCTCACGTACGCGCGGCCGGGCGACACCGTGCACATCTCCGAGATGTTCCGCCTGGTGCGAGACCCGCAGCACATTCTCGACGTGCTGGACGTCCTGCACCAGGGCCGCCTCGCCCTGCGCATCCACGACAGCGCGTTCTCCGCAATGGACCTCACCGCACGCCACCCGCGCACCGGAGAGCTGCTGTCCACCGCGAAGTTCACGGTGCAGACCCACGCGGCCACCGGAGAACTCCATCGGGACCTCCATCGGGAACCGACCTACGACGGGCTGCGGGCCGTCGAGGCCAAGGGCAACAGGGGCGACCGCCGCCCGGCCGTCAAGGCCGAGAAGACCGACGTCGTGCACGCCGCGTACCCGGGCGGCCAGACCATCACCGGCCTCGCCCGCCAACACGGGGTCAGCCCCGGCGCCGGTGCGGGCTCTGTATGCGGACACCGTCCGTGACACGGATCTGCAGCGGATTACTGCCGCGCCGAGTCGGGGCCTGAACGACCGGGCGCACCCCCTGCGCCATCCGATGCACGGTGAGGGAACGGCTCGGTTCATGGCTGTCCGTGCCGTCGGGGTGAGCGTCCTGACCGTCCTCTTCGAGCCCGTCGTCCAGTAGTGCCACCCATGCCAGGAGGGAGGATTTCGATGCGTTTCCTGGTCCCGGACGATCCGGTGTTCCTCGGTATGTTCATCGGGATCGAGCAGCCTTTGTTGTACAACCTGTATTACTTCTACCGAAATGATCTGAGTGATGGACAGGCCCTGTTGATCCGCGCCGCATATGACAGGTGGGGCGAAATCCAGCAGTGTTTTCCGTCTCAGCTCCAGTGGCAGGCCTTGGTCCCGGCGGCCCCGGGGCAAGGGGACCGGAAAGGCTGGGCCCTGCACGACTCGCGGGGCCGACAGCTGACGTGCCTGTACTCCGTGGACGTTCCGGCGGAGCATCTGCACACCCTGCGGGCCTGCCACACCATGCTCGCTCGAGCGGAGCAGGCAACCGGCCGGCTCACCGAGGCGCTCGACGAACTGGCGGAGGAGACGAACATGCGGTGTCTCGTCGACAACTTCGGACGCGTACTGGATGTGATGGAGTTCAAGGCGCCGCCCGGCCTGCTCAAGGCCGTCGGGCGCGGAGCGCAGACCGGGCCGGTGCCGGCCATCACGCTGGATGCGGCGCAGGAAGCCGAGTATCAGGACTTCTGCGGACGCGTCGTGTACGCCTTGAGCGCCGGTGACGGGTTCACCCACACATCTCACCGCGCGCTGTACTCCTGAACCCGGTGCCCGAAGGGCCCGTCCACGCGTTGTCTCGGGACGCGCCGAGGCATGCGGCGAGTACCGACCTCCGTACGTGCCTCACGAATGTCCGAGGGATCGTCAGGCACGTACGGCAACCGCTCTCACAGGACGTTGTCGGCAGCGAGGGACCTTGCTTCAACCAGCCGCAACGAGGCCCGTCAGGTACGCAGAAGTCATGGCAGGGCCGACGTGAGGCTGCTTGAACCGTCCAGGTGCAGTATGGGGTGGCGGTCCAAAAGTCCGTGAGGTACGGAGAACGCCTCAACCATCTCCAGCGCATGAGGTGCGAGGTCCGTGATGACACTCTCGATGACGTCTGGCAGGACCAAGACCTGATCCGCAGTGAGACGCCCTTGCGCCAGCAGGTCGCCGCTGTGGGCGGCCACTTCTCGAAGGGCGAAGAGGCCGTGCAGGTCCACGAGCAGCGACCGGGCGCGTGCTGATGCGGCTTGGGCGGACGCACTCAGCAGAGCCTCGGCGGCCAGACGATGGGCATGCGCGTCGACGAGCTTCAGGGCCGGGGTCACCGTTGCGTTCCACCGCTCCAGGGGTGAGCGAGCCCCCTTGGTCCGCAGCCGCGTACGCGCCCGCTCGTGCCATATCCGCTCTACGTCCGCCAGGAGGTCCTGCAAGTGCTGCGGATCGCGCAGCGAGCGCCCTTCGGGCAGTGTCTCATTGGCCGGTTTCGGGGTGAGGCCCCCCAGAAGCATCTCCCCTGCCGCCTTGGTCCAGATGACAAGATTGTCCCCCTCGGCGGTGATCGTTCCCTCGTTGGCGGCCAGCTGGAACGTTATGCCGTTGGCCAGAGCGAGCCCTTGCGCACCACACCTCTCACGGCACTCCGTCATGACGGTCCGGGCCCGCCAGGTGATCCACCCCTTGGCGACGGCTATCAGCCGTTCGCAGTCCTCACGGTCAGCCTCCGTGGACCGGCTCCACTGTCGGACGACGGACCGGTGCAGCAACGTGGCTGCGTAAGTCGAGGCAAGGGCGTCCAGGAGCGGTGTGTGGTGGCTCCGATGTGACATCAAAGGCACCCGCTGCCCCTTGGTCATTCCTGCTGTCTGCCGGTTGTGGGCGTGCCGCACGGCGATACCCAAGGCATGCCGTGTCACTCCCAGGCTGTAGGCGCTCATGCAGAGTTTGCCCATGGTCACACGCCCGATGGAATGGAGGAACCGTTTACGGCTGTTGCCCAGGGAACTGACGAACCGGCCGTCCGGGTGGAGTCGTCCGTGTTCCCCCTGCAGCATGGCGGTGAACGGCAGGGGGACGCTGTGGAACGCTGTGGTGCAGTGATCCACGGGAGCGCTTCCGGTCTGGGGCAGGTCCCAGACCTCAACACCTGGCAGATGCTGCCCGTTCTTGTCGCTGAGAGGGGTCAGAAACAGGAACACGCCCTTGTCGTCACCGTCAACGATCAGTCGGGCCGCGACGAGTGCGTCCTTCGCGCCGCCTACGGAGCTGGTGTTGGGCATGAACTTTCGGGCGCCGTCGGACGGGGTGTCGAGCACGAAGCCGCCTGACGCTCGATCGAACGTGGCGGTGGTTTCCATCTGGGCAGCGTCATTGCCGTGCGCCTGCTCGGTGCACAGGAAGGTCCCCAGACGCTCCATCTGGAGGTAGGGCGTCAGGTCCCGGTCCTCGTGGTCGTGATCCAGGAGGCTGCCGAGGAACAGATTGAAGTGGATGCTCGCGATCGTCGCCATGCCGGCATCGGCGACCCCTGCCCATTCATGCAACGCGGTCAGGGAAGCGGCGTCGGCAACCAGAGCCCGAGCATCGGGAACAGCCTCATTGACCAAGTGGAGTCGCTGGTAGGACAGTTCGGTGCGCTCTCGATGCGTCAGCCCTTCCTGGAAGGCGAAGGGAGCAGAGCTGAACAGCTCGCGCCATGGCCCATGGAGCTGCTCAGCCTGCATGCCGAAGAGGGTGGCCCGGAGCGCGGACAAATCGCTGCACTCACTGGAAAGTTGAAAGTCGATCACCCAGAGAACGTAGCTCAAGCGAACGGACGCCACAGCATGATGATCAACACGATTGAGACAGCTCGAACGGCGGTAGTTGCCCGCTAAACATAACTGACAGGGCGAACCCGCTCCCCTTCCAGAGCAGCGGCCTGATCAATCAAGCGGCACGCCCTGACCGTCGGTAGCGGCCATGGCCTCCCGCACCCACACTCGGCGACGTCGCATTTGCACTCGTTGCAGATGGTTACACCGCCCTGGTCCCCTTGTCCGCGCACGCACCGCGCCATGCACGGACGTGAGGAGTTGCGGTACAGGATGGAGCGCCAAGATTGATCTTGGTCTCTGACCTGGCCCGGAGAGACCGGCCGACTCCTTCGCGCTTCACCTCGCCTCAGCATGAGAGTGGAAAAGGCTCAGCGGCTCGACGAGGCCCCCTCATCGGCGGCGACACTCTCATGCCGGACCATCGAGGGGCGACAGAAGGCCTGCTGCATCTCGTTGCGCACCGTCCCGTCGGATGTCCGGCATCGCCGCTCATGCTCAGCAACTCACACCGGCGATGGTGCACACGACAGCAAGCGATATGACGATCTGTTGACATTACTAACACGCATGGGTCATGCTCCCCTCGAAAACAACGCAGCCACCCGGCTGCGCCCTGCGCCTCAACGGCCGCGGCCCCCGGACACCACGGGAAACCCGGCGATGCCTCGGCGTCCCGCAAGAGGGCGACCCCACGAGGGTCACGAGTAAGCGCGCTTTGCTGATACCCGCTGCCCGAAACGTTCCGGCAACAACGCTCCTACCACCACCGACCGTCCCCGGGGGGAATCGTGAATCCGCAGAACCAGTGGCAGCACCCAGCCGACATACGACCGCTGCACAAGCGCAAGAGACTGTGGGCTGTCGGCGCGGCTCTGTTCACCTTGGGGGCGATCGGCGGCACCCAGTCCGCGCAGGACGAGGTCGACGCCGCTCAGGCGCTGGCCGCCAAGCCCGTGCCGACCATCACAGCCACGGCAACTGCCACGGCCACGGCAACTGCCACCGTAACCGCCACTCCCAAGCCGGAACCCACCCCCACGGTCACCAAGACCAAGAAGGTCACCACACCCGGCCCGACCGTCACCGTCACCAAGACCGCCAGGGCCGCCGGATCCGGCACCAGCGGCAGCGCCGGCAGCGCCGGCAGCGCCCAAGGCTCCGGAACCTGCTCCATCGTCTCCAACGCGGGCAACTGCTACCAGGCAGGGCAGTACTGCCGGAACAGTGACCACGGGGCCACGACGACGACCGCGAGCGGTGCTCGGATCAAGTGCGTTTACAGCTCGAACTCCTGGCGTTGGACCTACTCCTGACGGACGACGGCGGACGAAGGGCCACCGAGCGGGCCTGGAGGCCGACGCCCACGGTGATCTTGGTGCGCAGTCGGACGACGGCGAAGACCGACTCGAAGTCGGTCGCGCCCTCGCAACGGGACACGCGGACGGGAAACTTGGTGAACTGGTGCCGAGCGCTCACGGCAGCCGCACCCCTGCCCCGGCACTCTTCCTTCTGGTGATTGTCGTCCGGCACGACGACGCCTGCACCTGAGCCGCCAAACGGCCGTACACGACGAACGCGGAGACCAGGGCCCTGGAGGTCCGCAACGTGGTGGCGATCGAGCAGTTGACGCCGCAGCTGGAGAAGGCCGCCGCCGCTGCCGGTTCCCTGCCGGCAAGGCCCCTCCCCATCGGTGACCGTGAGGAACGGCAGCTGTGGCAGCGCGTGACCGGGCGCACCCACCGGCTGTGGCTCGACTACCGCGGCACCGAGGAGATCCTGACGTGGTCCATCGGGCCCCTGAGCCCCGTGACAGTGGATGACCCGGGCGAGGAAACGGCTGCGCTCGTGGCACGTGTGCGGGACTGGATTTTCGGTGTGTCGCCGTGCTGGGCGTGACGGCCGGTGCGGTTCCGTTCGGCCGGGAGGTGACGTTGGTCGTTGCGTCCGGTCAGTCGCCGGGCTTCAGGGCGCCGTTGCTGACCCCGTCCCGCGCCAGTGCGGCGATCTGCCGGCTGAGTTCGGCCACCCTTCGCGACCGCTCCTCGAACTCCCTGAGTGCGCCGAAGACCGCTCCGTAGCGGCGCTGTACCGCGATGTCCATCCGGGGGATGCGGGCGCCCTTGCCGTCGAACCGGAAGGTGCCGCTGGTGGTGGTGGAGCGGCGGCTGTTGACGGTGCTGTACAGGAAGCCCTGGAGGAAGTCCGTGTCGAGTTGGTCGCTGACCGAGACCGGTTCCGGGTCCGCGTACTCGACCAGTCCGGCCCTGACGAGGTCGGCGACGCTCACACTGGCCCCGTCGAGGGGGCCGGGTCCCTCACCGGCGACCAGGGTCGGGAGCAGTTCACCCAGGCGTTGCAGCTGCTCGGCCAACTCGCGGTGCAAGGCGTCGTATTCGGTGACGAAGTCGCGGTGGGACCCGTCGACGTGGCGGCCCGGGGTGAGGTCCACCAGATCGTCCAGCAGGTCGATCTGAGCGACATCGGTGACCTGCTCGGGGCGCGGCTCCAAGGGCCCGTCCGGATCGTTGGCCGTGAGGTCGACCATGCGGACGGTGGCGGCGGTGTCGTCCGGTGTCCGTGGCCGCCGCAGCTGCCACAGGTGCACGGGCAGGGAGTGCGCGGCAGCCGTGCCCGGGGGCAGAGCGGTGACCTGGGTCAGGATGCCGCGACGGACGAGCTCGGCACGGATGCGACGGCCGGCCTTGCGGTAGGCGACCGACGCCGGCATCACCATGACGACCCGGCCGCCCGGCGCGGTGTGCGCGTAGGCGTGCTGGAGCCAGGCGAGCTCACCCTCGGCCCGGGAGGGCGTGCCGAGTTCCCAGCGCGGGTCGAGGAGCAGGTCCTCCCGCCCCCAGTCGGTGTCGCTCACCGGCGGGTCGCAGACGACGAGGTCTGCCTTGAGGTCCGGCCACTGGTCGGCGCGCAGGGAGTCGCCCTGCCTGACCTCGACGGGAGCCGGCTTCGCGAGCTCGGCCCGCCATCGCGCGAACCGTGCGCTGTGGGTGTCCACTTCCTGGCCGTACCGCCTGCTGCCGCGGTTCGTCCCGATGGTCAGGAGGAGGGTGCCGATTCCACAGGCAGGGTCGAACAGCACCGCGTCGGGCGCGAGGTCACCGGCGCTGTGCCGGACGGCACGGATGACGCGGGGCGAGGTCACCTGATCGGATCCGGCCCGCCGCACGGACTCCGTGAACCGCTCGGCCAGCCCGTTCACCACGTCGGCCGGGGAACTCTCCTCCGCCATGCGGTGGGCCAGGCGGACAGCCTGCGCCGGCAGTACGGACGGCTCCTCGCCCCCGGGGGCGGCGAGAGCCTGCGCGACGTCCGCGAGCCCGCCGAGGATGTCGTCGCCGTAGGCTCCGCGCAGCACCTGCCACAGCTGGACCTCGTCGGTGACGTCCTGTCCCTTGTGCTGTTTGTTCAGCCACGCCTGTACCTCGGCCAGGTCGAAGAGAGGGCTGTTGGCCCCGCCTCCGGCCGGAGCGGGGAAGTCGTCGTACCGCCGCCTCCAGTTGGACACGGCGGCTCGAGTGACACCCGCGATTCGAGCGATCTCGGAACCTGTCACCAACGGGTTCGTCGGAGTGGCCGGGTTCTGTGGCATGCCTTCCACCGTACACAGCCCGCCTGTCTGCATCAATGCAAGGCGACCGTTGACGACGTTAACGAGACATATCCCCCTCAGCACTCCAGTAGCGCTCCAGCCCGGTTTCGTACTCCGACGCGGGTGCGGCGCCTGTCCGTGAGTGCGCACATGAGCTGCCGGAGCCGAGCGTCTCGGGTCGGCGGGAAATCGGGCGCTGCGGGATGGCCCATCGTGGGGTCAGGAGCACGGCCACAAGGTTCCGGCACGTCCCGAGGAGGACCGGGAGGACCGGGAGGACCGGGAAGACCGGGAAGACCGGGAAGAGGGAACGATGGCGGCGGCGGCGCGGACACTCCAAGCCGAACTCCCCTCCCCAGCCCCGGACACGCGGTCCCGGCATGCAGACGGTGACCGGGCCCGACGGCGGGTCCGGCCACCGGAGTTCTCAGCAGGTGATCTTCAAGTCCGCCCAGTCGGCGTGGTCGTACTCGTTGCCGTCGCCGCCGTCGGTGACGACCAGCGTGACGGTCCGGGCGCCGCTCACCTCAGCGGTGAGTTGCTGCGCGTCCTGGGAGTTGGTGAGGAGGCCGGTGGCGGCCGCACGCTCGCCGTCGGCGCGGATCTCGAAGGCGACGGTGCCGCGTGTCCCCGTCTCGTCGTCGAGACCGACCAGGGCCGTGACCTGTTCGCAGCGCCCCGCGGTGAAGTACTCGACGCGGCTGTGGGCGTGCACGCCCAGGCCCTTGTCCCAGGTGCGGCCGCCGATGGTGAGCGTCCCGCCGTCACCGGCCGCCTTCTCGCCGTTGCTCCGGTCCTTCTCCACCGGCCCCCAGCCGTTGACCGCTGTCAGCGGTGTGAGGTCGCTGAGGTAGGTGGTGCCGTCCTCCGGCGCGACGGCCACCTTCACCTGGACCGGGGAGACGGAACGGACCTCCCGGCCGGACGGCGTGCGGTACGTCGTGGTGAGCTTCAGCTCGTAGGTACCGGGGTCGGCGCCCTCCGGAACCCTCGCCCGCCACGTGGTCCGGAACTCCGCGCCACCACGGAGCAGCGGGCTTCCCGGACGGGAGTCGGCCTTCGTCCGCCACCCCTCGGGGCCGGTCAGCGCGAGGGAAACGGAGTGCACCGGGCGGCGTCCGAGGTTCGCGGTCACCGCGGTGAGCCGTGCGCTGTCACCCGCCTCGGTGATCGCGACGCCGCCCGCTCCGGAGTCCACGGCGGGCGGCAGCTGGGCCCAGCCGCGGTCCGGGCCCACCCGCACCAGCACGGTTCCGTGTCCGGGGACGGTCGCGGAGATCTCGCCCGCCGTGTGGGTGGAGCGGTGCTCCCACAGGTCCCGCACCCGATAGCCGGCCGCGTGCGGCAGGCCGACCGTACGCGCCGTGGTGGAAATCCGCTGCGGTCGGTCGCTCTCGTTGAACAGGGCCACCGCGCGGCTGCCGTCGGCCAGTTCCTTGGCCACGACCCAGCGGCCGCCCTCGGAACTGATCACCTTGCCCTGCTTGCCCAGCTCGTCCTGGTCGACGGCGATGACCTCCTCGTTGGAGAGGATGTCGAAGGCCGACTGCGGCGCCGACCGGAGGTCCGCGCCGATGAGCAGGGGCGCGGCCATGATGGACCACATCGAGAAGTGGGTGCGGTACTCGGTGTCGGTCATGCCGCCGTTGCCCACCTCCAGCATGTCCGGGTCGTTCCAGCCGCCCGGGCCCGCGTACTCGTCGAGGGGCAGGTTCTCCTTCATGATCGACAGCATGGAGTCCCAGTCGTCACTGATGTCCCCCGTGGTGCGCCATGACTGCCCGACGCCCCTGGCCCATTCCCAGGGCTTGTTCTCACCCCACTCGCAGAGGCTGTAGAGGATCGGACGCCCGGTGGCCTCCAGCGCGTCGCGCATGGTCGTGTAGCGCTGCTTCGCGTCCACGCCCTCGTTGTTGCAGTTGTCGTACTTGAGGTAGTCGACACCCCAGTCGGCGAACTGCTGGGCGTCGCTGTACTCGTGGCCCAGTGCGCCGGGGAAGCCGATGCTGCTGCACGTCTTCGTTCCCGCGCTGGTGTAGATGCCGAACTTCAGGCCCTTGCCGTGCACGTAGTCGGCGACGGCCTTGATGCCGTGGGGGAACCGCGCCGGATCGGGCACGAGCTTGCCCTCGGCGTCGCGCTGGGGCAGGGCCCAGCAGTCATCGAGGTTGATGTACTCGTACCCGGCGTCCTTGAGCCCCTTCTCCACGAAGAGGTCGGCCATGCCCTTGACCAACTCCTCGTCGAACTCCGCTCTGCAGTGGGTCGAGTTCCAGTTGTTGAACCCCATCGGTGGTGTCAGTGCCAGGTGGTCGTCTATGCCCGCCGGGGCCGCGGAGGAGGCACGGGCTTCCTCCGGAGCTTCTGCGGCCGACGCCGGTGTGCCGAGCGCGGTGGCGCACAGCAGCCCTGCGGCGAGCGTGGCGAGCGCAGTACGTATGGGAGTGCCGGACCGGGTTCTCCACCCGGGAAAGTGAGTCATCTGCATGTCTCCCTCGTCAGGCGTCCTGAATCGTTCCCCTGGTGCGACTGCCGAGTGAAGAGGCTACGGGCTGTTGGACTTTGTTGGAAGAAGTTCGACGACGAGCGTTCTTTCAACCGTTCCGGAGAGACCGTCACAGGCCGCACCTTCATGGGCGTGCGCCTGCACAACCCGGTGACCGGCCGCCCCGCCACAGGCCGAGTCCGGGAACCTTCTCACCGACGTGCATCTGGACGATCATGGAATTGCGACGCTTCACGACACCGAGGAAGGCCCCCACCACCGAACCGTCCTCGAGGAAGCCGATCTTTCATCGAACTAACGCGCCATGTAAGTTCACGTGTGCATAAGGGTGTTGACGATGTGCGTGTGACGGGGGTTGCGGCATGGTGGGCCACAGGCCGAGTGACTGGCATGTCCTGGACCTGGACAGGGACCCCACCCCCGGCGACCCGCAGCGGGTGCGCAGACTCGCCAAGGTCCTGCACGACTTCGCCGACGACGTCTCCGAGGCGCTGCGCCTGGCCAAGGGCATGGCCGGCGAGGGCACGCTGGCGGAGTGGGCGGGCAAGTCGGCCGCCGTGTTCAAGGAGGAGTTCTCCGGCGTCCCGAAGAACCTGCGGAAGCTGGAGAAGTCCTACGGGATGTGCGGCGACGCGCTCGCCGCCTACTGGCCGAAGCTTGAGCGGGCCCAGGCGCTGGCGGACAAGGCGCTGGCCAAGGCGCGCGAGGCCCGCGCCGATCTGTCCTCGGCGCAGTCGAAGCTGGCGTCGGCGGAGTCCTGGGTGGGACGGGCGACCAGGGAGGCCGACAAGTACAAGGACGACCCCACCGGGTCGAAGTCGGACGCGGACCAGCCCGACGAGGCCAAGGTGCGGGCGGCGACCCGGGACGTGCGCAACGCCAAGTCCGCCCAGGCCTCGGCCCGCTCGGACGTCTCGGATGCCCAGGACGCGCTGGCCGCGGCGAAGAAGATGGCCGCGGACGCCCGGAAGATGCGCGAGGAGGCCGCCCGGGACGCGAAGTCGAAGATCGACGAGGCCTCCGACGCCGGTATCCAGAACCGGTCCGTGTGGGAGGAGGTCGGTGACTGGTTCACCGACAACTGGGACACCATCGTCGCCGTCTGCAAGGTCGTCGTCGCGGTCGTCGGCATCGTCGCCCTGATCATCGGCGGCCCGATCCTCGGCGCCATCGTCCTGATCGCCGCCCTGGTCGTGCTCGCCGACACCCTCCATAAATATTCCAAGGGCCAGGCGTCCCTGTGGGACGTGGGGCTGGCGGCGCTGGACTGCATCCCCGGCATGAAGGGGCTCACCACCCTCGGCGGACTTGCCAAGGGCCTCAAGGCGTTGGGCAAGACCGGCCTCAAGGGGATGACACTCGGGGTCAAGGGATTCGGCCCGCGTCTCAAGGGCCTGGGCCGGCAGATGAAGAGTCTCTTCACCTGTGGCGACCCCATCGACATGGCCACCGGTCAGATGGTCATGTCGATCACCGACGTGGCACTGCCGGGTGTCCTGCCTCTGATCGTCGAGCGCAGCCACCGCACCGGGGTAAAGGCAGGAGGCTGGTTCGGGGCGAGCTGGACGTCCACTCTGGACCAGCGACTCCTGCTCGACGACGACGGCATCCGGTTCGTCAGCGCCGACGGGACCGTGCTCCAATACGCGATCCCGGAACCGGGCGAGCCCATGAGACCACTGGTGGGCCCCAACTGGTCGCTCGGCTGGGACGGCACGCCGGATGCCGACATGACGGTTTCCCAGTCCGAGACCGGCGTGACACTGCACTTCCGCCGCGTGCCCGGTGGCCGCGTGGCAGAACTACCGCTCTTCGCTGTGAAGGACCGCAACGGCAACTCCATTGAGCTGCTCTACGACGCAGACGGTTCGCCACGCGAGCTGGTGCATCACGGCGGATACCGCCTCGGCATCACCACTGCAGCGGGGCGTGTGACCGGCCTGTCCCTTATCAGTGCTCCCGATCAGCCCAGGCTCCTGTCGTACGAGTACGACGGCCGTGGTCACCTCGCCGGAGTGCTCGACTCCTCGGGTGCCGCGCAGCGATACAGCTATGACCAGGATCGGATCACCGGTTGGCAGAGCCGGGGCGGGTACTGGTACCGCTACACCTACGACCTGGTCGGCCGCTGCGTACGAACGACCGGCGACGGCGGCGTGCTCGCGTACACCTACGAGTACGACGAGGACACGCGTACCAGCGTGGCGACGGACTCGCTCGGCCACTCGATCACGTACACGTTCAACGAGGACTGCATGCCCCTCCGGGAGACCGACCCGTTGGGACATACGGTCACCCGGAACTGGGGCGAGGACGGGCGACTTATCGCGCTCATCGACCCACTGGGTCGCACCACGGGCTTCAGCCACGACGCCCAGGGCAACGTCACGCACATCATCCGTGCCGACGGCAGCGTGGAGCGCAGGGAGTACGACGAACACGGTCAAGTGTCGAAGGTGGTGCGGCCGGACGGCAGCACGTGGGAGTCGGCATACGACGACCGAGGCAATCGTGTCGCGGTCGTCGATCCCCTGGGTGGGACCACATCCTTCACGTTCGATGACAACGGGGCACTCACCAGCATCACCGACGCCCTGGGCGTCCGGCAGCGAGCCCTCGTCAACAATGACGCGGGCCTTGTCATCGGCCAGACGGATCCGCTGGGTGCCACGAGCACGTTCGTACGAGACGCTTTGGGGCGGATCACCGAACTCACCGATACGTTCGGGCAGACCACGCGGGTCGGCTGGACCCTGGAAGGACGCATCGCCTGGCGTCACCTCCCCCAGGGGACGTTGGAGCACTGGTCCTACGACTCCGAGGGCAACCCGCTGGAATTCCGCTCTTCGAACGGCCGCCGCACGAGCTATGCGAACACCCACTTCGATCTCTGCTCGCTGCGGGAGAGCGAGGACGGGAACCTCGAGCGCTACGAGTACGACACCGAACTGAGGCTGCGGAGTGTCACCAACGCCATCGGTCAGAACTGGACCTACACGTACGACGGTGTCGGCAGGCTCATAACGGAGACCGACTACAACGGCCGTACGCTGACCTACTGCTATGACGCGGCGGGACAACTGGTCGAGCGGACCAACGGGGCCGGCGAGACGACACGGTTCCGTCACGACGTGCTCGGCAACATCGTCGCCATGGAGGCGGGCGGCAGCACCACCACCTACGAGTACGACCTGCTCGGTCGGCTTGTCCGGGCTCGCAACGCGGACGTCGAACTCACCCGGGAGCACGACGTGGCGGGTCGGCTGCTCGCCGAGTCGTGGAACGGCCGGGAAGTGCGGTCCGAGTACGACATCACCGGGCGTCGTACTGCCCGCAGGACTCCCAGCGGGGCCACGACCAGGTGGGCGTACGACTTCGAGGGCCGCTCGATGGTCCAGGGCATGGGCGGACACGAGGTCGCCTTCCACTACGACGTGGTCGGCCGCGAGATCGAGCGGGTCCTGGGAGAGGCCACGCGCCTCACCCACGAGTGGGACGCGGACCAACTGCGCACCACCCAGAGGGTCGTCACCAGTGCCGGAGAAACCAGGAAGCGCGTCTTCCAGCACAGGGCGGACGGCCTGATGTCGTCGGTGACGGACGCCGTCCGTGGCGAACGAGTCTTCGAGATCGACCGTGCCGGGCGGGTGACGGCCGCACGGGGCGGGGCCGGATGGGACGAGGACTATCAGTACGACGCCGTGGGCAACCTGATCGGCTCCAGCACCTCGGCACCGCTGGGCGACGAGGAGAACGGGCCCGGTGACCGCACGTACTCGGGCACCGTCATCGAACGGGCCGGCCGCACGTTCTACCGGCACGACAGGCAGGGGCGGGTGGTCCGCCGGGTGACCAAGCTGCTGTCCGGCGGCAGCCGCGAATGGCGTTACGTCTGGAACGCCGAGGACCAGTTGACGGACGTTCTGACTCCGGACGGTCGCCACTGGCACTACGTCTACGACCCCGTCGGCCGACGGATCGCGAAGCAACTGCTGGCGGAGGACGGTACGACGGTCCTGGAGCAGGTGTCCTTCTTCTGGGACGGGGACGACCTGGCCGAGCAGACGGACGGGGCGGTCAGCCTGTCATGGGACTGGACCGGTGGGCAGGTCCCGATCAGCCAGCGGGTCCGGGGGACCGGTCCGATCGGGCCGGACACCCCACAGGAGCAGATCGACGAGCGGTTCTACGCGATCGTCACCGACCTCCTGGGCACTCCCACGGAACTGGTGGACCCCGAGGGGGGCGTCGTCTGGACGCAGTCGACCACGTTGTGGGGCGTGCGCGTCGCAGCCTCCGGTGGCAGCGGCATCGAGTGCCCGCTGCGGTTCCCGGGTCAGTACTTCGACGTGGAAACCGGGCTGCACTACAACCATCACCGCTATTACGAGCCTGGCACGGCACGCTACCTGAGCCCGGACCCCCTGGGCCGAACACCGGCGCCGAACCACTATGCGTACGTCAAGAATCCGCTGCAGTGGAAGGATCCACTCGGGCTGAAAGCCCCCTGCACAGTGGATCTGTACCATGGCACCTACGGAAACGCCGCCGACAACATCACCGCCCATGGGATCAACCCCAATATCTCGCCCCGAGAGATGGACTTCGGATTCGGTGGGTTCTATGTGACGAATGACCCACGACAGGCCCTGGACTGGGCGAAACGACTGGCGAGAAAAAACAACGATGTCCCTGCGGTGCTGCACTTCCGAGTACCCAAGAGCGAGCTGGACAAGCTGAACAGCAAGATCTTCGATGGTCCGAGTGATGAGCTTTCCGACTTCATCAGACGTCACCGCCTGGACCGAACCGGCGCTGACATGCACAGCTACGAGATGGTTGAAGGGCCCATGCTCCGGAACGTGGGGCCTTTCAAGAAGGGGGCGGACGGCGTGTTCAACGGACACCAGATTGCGATCTACTCCGATCGCGCTGCCCAACTGTTCGACAATTCTCTACTGCGGAGGCTGGGTCCATGACGAGGACGGAAGAGTTCCTTACGGTACTCGACGAAGGAATGCTTCAGTATTTTCGAGAAATCGCCGACGAACTGGTCGGCCGGTTCGGTATGTCCCGGGCCGAGGCCGTTGCACGCATCAATGCGGCATACGAAGGGGCTGACATCGACCCTTATCCAGATCTCATGTGCCATGAAGAACCGGATTACTGGGCCTACGGGCTCTACTTCCAGGACAAGGGTGGAAGAGTGCCGCACAGTGGGTCCACCGAGGACCTCTCGCAGTGGGAAACGCGGCCTGCTCCTCCAAAGGGCTCGCACGTCTGGACACTCACCGAGTGAACGCCTCGGACCGAGGCCCTTTGGCAGGCAGCACCTCGGCAGGCCCGTTCGGATCACCCGGCGAACTCCTCACTGACTCCGGCAACCGGCCTGGACGTCTACTTCGCCAGCCCGCAGTCGCCCTGGCAACGGCCCGCCAACGGGAACACGAACGGCATCATCCGCCGCTACCTGCCCAAGGGCACCGAGACCACCGACCGCCAGCCCTACCTGACCACCATCGTGAAAGAGATCAACAGCCAGCCCCGACGCCGCCTCGGCTACTTCACCCCCCAAGAAGCGTTCCAACGAGCCCTGACCGAAGGCGTTGTTCCAACGGATTGACACCACTCCACGGACCTCGCAAAGGATTTGATGGATATCACCGGCCATTCAACCGACTTCCTCATGGACACCTCGTTCCCCGAGGCGATGCGTCGCTTCGTTTCCCGAGGTCTGCAGAGGTGGGCGGGACTGTTCCTGTACGGAGAGCCGTTCACCCTGGGCTACTTGACGGGTTGGAATATTCCCGAGGCGGACGATGACACCTCCGGCATCGTCACCTTCTCGTCCGGGCAGGACATGGAGGACTTCTGGGAGGATCACGGATACGCTCTCGATGCTTCGGGGCAAGGGCCGTACGCAATCTTCTACCGCCTCCACGCGCAGCCGCTGTATGCGACGGCGGTCTCCGTAGTGCGAACCGGTTCAACGGATTCCGAAGCGGCCGTCGAAGGGACGGGCCTGTTGCTGTCCGAGTACTACGCCGTCAGTGTGGTAACGCCCGAGGACCCTGCTGTCGATCCGTTCTCCGGGGAGATTCTCAATGACTTCCTGAAGTCTTTCGGCACACTTGGCAGATGCTGAGAGCAGCTTGCGTCACCGGGAAGGGGCACATGCCGGATCGGGGAAGTGGTTTTCCCCTCATCGGGCGGGGCGCTGGGACGAGACCTACGGTTACGACGTCCTGGGCAACCTGACCGCCTGCGCCACCTCGGGGCCCGTGGACGACGGCGCACCGGGTCCCGGGGACCGCACGTACTCGGGGACCGTCATCGAGCGGGCGGGACGCACCTTCTACCGCCACGACGGCCAGGGACGGGTGGTCCGCCGGGTCACCAAGCTGCTGTCGGGAGGCAGGCGGGAGTGGCGCTACAGGTGGAATGCCGAGGATCAGCTCGCCGACGTCGGTCAACAGATCTCCTGATTCAGTGAGCGCGCTGCCGAATTGTTCTCCCATTCGATTCATCGACGGGTGGGCCCCCGACATCATGACAGAAGAATTCCTCATGCGTCTCGACGAAGGAATGCTCGCATACTTCCGGGACATCGCGGATGAAATGGTTTCACGGTTCGGGATCTCCCGTGCCGAGGCCGTGGCGAGAATCAACGAACGCTACGAGAACGCCGAGATCTCGCCCTACCCCGATCTCATGTGCCACGAGTTCCCGGAGTATTGGGCATACGGCCTCTACTACTACCCGGACACGGCGGGCCGTCTGCCCTCCGGCGACGAGGACGAGGACGAGGACATCGATTTCTCCGCACTGAAGGTGCGCCCCGCACCCGGATCGCCGGCCTGGACACTCAGGGAGTGAGTCCGCGGGGGCACACGCGTGAGCGGCGAACCGCCGCGGCTCGGATGGAGACTCGATTTCATGAAGGGGGCGCATCATGGCACGGCCTTCCCCTACCCGCTCGAGCTGCGCCGTCGTGCGGTGCGCAGGGTCGCCGAGGTGCGCGACGACTACCCGAACGAGACGCCCGCTTTGCAGGCGGTGACCAAGGAGCTCGACATCGGGTCCCGTGAGACGCTGCGGAACCGGGGGAAGCAGCAAGAGATCGACGCGGGGACGCGTCCGGGGACGACGACGGAGGAATCCCGCCCGGCTCGAAGCGTTGAAGAGGGAGAACGCCGAACTGAAGCGGGCCGACGAGATCCTGAGGGCCGCGGTAAGTTTCCTCGCGGCCGGGCTCGACCGGACGACATGCCGATCACCTCACCGAGGCACCGGGCGCGCGGCCGCCGCCGTGCCGGTCAGAGGCCCGCCCGTGCCAGCAGCACCGGCAGCGCCTCCGGCTTCACCTTCTGCACCGACCGCACCTGCCCCAGTCCCAGTTCGTCCCGGCCCACGGGGTCGCGGTACAGCGCCTTCGTCGCCTCGGGCAGCAGAGTCACCGCGACCAGGTAGGGGATGTCGGGGGCGTCCGGATCGTTCCAGGGCTCCTCGTCGACCTCGGCCACCGCGGCGACCGCCGACTCCGGGTGGGTGAAGAAGAACCAGAGGCGGTCGCCCTCCTTCATGCGGTTGCGGCGGCTGAGCCAGAGTTCGAGTCCGGGCTCCTCCTCCGCCAGCCGACGTATCGTCTCCCTGTCAAACGGCTCCCCGTCCAGCGTGTCCCTGTTCGGATCGAGGATGTAGATCCAGTCCGCCACGACTCCCCCTCGCTCAGCACACCAGGCCCGTCGCCGGGCCCCATGCACGCCACGCACCGCTCCCACAGCAGCCGCCACGCCACATGGTGCCAAGTCACTCCGGTATCCGCAGCTGCCGGTCCCGACAAGTCGCACTCCCGTGTCCGGCACGATGGCCCGCGCACGGTGGAGCAAGTGGGTCGGGCAGCCCGTCTCCACCCTGATGTGCCCGGGGCGTCGGCCGTCGCGTCCCGTCAGTCGCCGGGCTCCAGGGCGACGTTGCCGAGTCCGTCCCGCGCCGACGCGGCGATCTGCCTGCTGAGTTCGGCCGCCCTTCGTGACCGCTCCTCGGACTCCCCGAATGCGCCGAAGACCGCTCCGTAGCGGCGCTGTACCGCGATGTCCATCCGGGGATGCGGGCGCCCTCGCCGTCGAACCGGAAGGTGCCGCTGGTGGTGGAGCGACGGCTGTCGACGGCGCTGTGCAGGAAGCCCTGTCGGTTCCATGCCGCGGGCCCCACCTGCACGGACAGTGGCGGTCCCGCAGCAGGGGCGTCCCGCTCCAGCCGAGTCCCCGGTCCGTGTCGCTCCGGAGGTGGCGGGTACCTGGAGCGGGCCAGGAGTCCTCGCCGACCCCGGAGGGAAGCCACATGCTCTCCGACACGTCCCGTCCCGTCATCACCGCCACGCTCCCCGTGGTCGCCGACCACATCGGGGAGATCGCCCAGCGCTTCTACCGGAATCTGTTCTCCGCGCATCCCGAACTCCTCGACGGCGTCTTCAACCGCGGCAACCAGGCGCACGGCCATCAGCAGCAGGCCCTGGCCGGTTCGGTGGCCGCGTTCGCGACGACCCTGGTGGAGACACCGGAGCGGGTGCCGGAGCAGCTGCTGCGCCGGATCGCCCACAAGCACGCCTCGCTCGGCATCCGCCCGGACCAGTACCAGGTCGTCCACGACCACCTGATGGGGGCGATCGGCGACGTCCTGGGCGATGCGGTCACCGCGGAGGTCGCCGCGGCCTGGGACGAGGTGTACTGGCTGATGGCCCATGCCCTGATCAACCAGGAGCGCGGCCTCTACAGCGCCCGCGGGGTCCGGCCGGAGACGGTCTGGCGGGACTGGCGGGTGGAGCGGAAGATCAAGGAGACCGGCGATGTGGTCACCTTCGTGGTCAAGCGGAACGACGACCGCCTGGTGAAGACCTCGCTGCCGGGCCAGTACGTCACCGTCCGGATGCGGATGCCCGACGGGAAGCTCCAGCCGCGTCAGTACAGCCTGACCCGCGCCGACGACGGCGAGCACCGCCAGTTCTCGGTGAAGCGGGTGCGCGGCGAGGGCGGCGATCCCGACGGCGAGATGTCGGCGCTGCTGCACGACTCCGTCGAGGTGGGCGACGACCTGACGCTGTCGCTGCCGTACGGCGACGTGGTGCTCGACGACTCGGGACGGCCGGTGGTGTTCGCCAGTGCGGGCATCGGGGTCTCCCCCATGGCGGGCATGCTGTCGCACCTGGTCGCGGCCGACTCCGGGCTGCCGATCACCGTGCTCCACGCCGACCTCGACGAGGCGTCCTTCCCGCTGCGGCGGCAAGTGGTCAACGACGTGCTGGCACTGCGGGACGCGCGGATGTACCTCTGGTACGAGAAGGGCGCGCACAGCCTCGAACCGGTGACCGGCGTCTTCGAGGGACAGATGGACCTGTCCGCCGTCGACCTCCCCGGCGACGCCCTCTACTACCTGTGCGGGCCGCTGCCCTTCATGCAGGCCGTACGGAGCCGGCTGATCGAGCAGGGGGTCGCCCCGCGCGACATCCAGTACGAGGTCTTCGGCCCCGACCTGTGGCAGGCCGACCTGGACTGACCGTCGCGGCTGCGGCACCACGACCAGTACCTGATTTCTCCACCGGGCCTGGAGCGTCAGTTCCTGCGGGGCAGGACCAACAAGGCTTCCCCGACGGGGCGTTCGCCGGCGGCGTCGGACGGGGTGTTGATGACCCGGCCGGCGGCCACCATCGTGGTCGAGCCGCCGCCGTCGAGGTTGACGGCGTCGCGCAGTCCGAGTGCCCTGGCGACCTCGGCGCTCTCGCCGATGCTGAGCCCGAGGGCGTCGGTGCCGCGTCCGTCGGCGGTGACGAGCACGGTGCGGCCGGCCGCGTCCACTCCGGCCAGGGTGCGCGGGTTGCGCTTGTGCACCCAGCCGTAGTACCAGCTCGGGTCGCCCGGGTGCACCATGCCGTCGGTGGCGGGCGTGACGTGGAGCCGCCCGTCGCGGACCAGTTCGGGGCCGGCGTTCAGGATGTCGGTGCGGGGTGAGGGCGGGACCCGGTGTCCGCGTTCGTCCAGCAGGGTCGCCTCGACGCGCAGGCGGTCGCCGACGCGTGCGAGTCCGGTCAGCCCGGCGACGTGTCGGCCGGTCGCCTGCACGGAGCTGCCGCCGTCCGGGAGCGGCCCGCCGCGGGGTGAGCGCAGCTCGACGACCCGGCCCCGGGCGTCCAGTACGGCCTCCAGCCCTTCGCCCTGCGGCGTGCGGCGGCCGTAGTCCGGTGTGAAGGCGACGAGTTCGTCGGGATTGGTGCAGGTGACGTCGTGCAGGGGCAGCGCGGTCGGAAGGTCGCCCTCGGATCCGCCGCAGTTCCTGATCAGGCCGGGGACGCGGTTGACGCCGTTCAGGCGCAGGGAAGAGTCACGACCGATGACCTGCCCTCGCCAGGTGAGCCGGGTGATCTCCGTCCGTCGGCCGTCGTCGTGGACCACCAGGCCGGGGCGTCCGCTCACCGGTTCGCTCAACAGGCGTCCGTCGTACACCCCCACGCCGGCCGGATCGCCCGGCGCGCCCGCTTTCGGGTCGAGGACGAAGAACCCGGCGTTGACCGCCGCGGTCGCGCCGGCCGCCTCCGCCAGTTCGCTGGTGGTCTCGCGGTTCTCCAGGTCCGGGCCGTACGAGGCCGTCAAGTCGCCGCGGAAGGTGCGTGGGTCGATGGTGAGCACGTCGACCCGCCAGGGGCCGCGGTCCGCGGCGTCGCCGTCCCAGCCGGTGTAGACGGCGGCTCCCGTGTGACCGGCCGCCCGCAGCCGCGCGCGTTCGGAGGTCGCGGCGGACTGCGAGTCGTAGGAGCCGACGCGGACCCGCCACCCCAGCGTGCCGCCGGCGTAGTCGGCGACCTTCGCCGTCGTCACCTCCTCGACCCGGGCGGCGAAACCGTCCCGTTCGAGTTCGGCGGCCAGTTCGTCGGCGCTCGCCTTGTCCTTCAGGGCGGTCGGGGGCGCGTCGGGGTCCGGTGAGGTGTCACCGCCGGGGATGGAGACCTCGACCGTCCAGTGCAGCGCCGGGGCGTCGTCACCGCGCACGATGCGGGTGAGGGTGACACCTGGCTGCAGGGTGGTCGTGGTACGGGTCTCGGTCAGACCGGACGGGCCCAGGGGCAGGGCGGCGTGGTGACGCCGCGGTGGGTCCAGGGGCGCCGCAGGCGCCGCCAGCGCGCCCACCGTGACGAGGACGCCGAGGACGGCACCCGCACCGGACAGTCTCTTCTTCATCGGCACCGCCTGGAAGGATGGCATGAGGATGTGACCACGGTTCGTCGGTACCCGTCCCGGAAATCACGCTGCCGGTGGACCGCAGACCGGGTTCGAACGAGCAGCATTCCCCCGCCTCGTGCCGACACGGCCATGGACAGCTGACTGTGCGCGCTGGACCAGTATCGACTGGTTCCGGCTCACGTCAAGATCCTCGAGAACGGGACCACGGCACCGCACATCCGTGCGGGAGCCCGTGCCGGGGCGCCGCGTGTGCGGGGTGGTCAGGGCGCACGGACCGCCGAGATGTCGAACTCGAGCTCGATCTCCTCGCTGACCATCAGACCACCGGTCTCCAGCACCGCGTTCCAGGTGAGGTCCCACTGGGTGCGGTTGAGGACGGCTGTACCGTCGAAGCCGATCCGCTCGACGCCGAAGGCGTCGACCACCGAGCCCGTGTAGAGGAGGTCGACGGTGATCGGATGCGTGCGGCCCTTGACGGTGAGGGCGCCCGTCATCCGGAAGCGGTCCTCACCGACCTGCTCGATGTGGGTGCTGCGGAAGGTGATGGTCGGGTAGCGCTCGGCGTCCAGGAAGTCGGCGCTGCAGAGGTGACGGTCGCGCTGCGCGACGCGGGTGTTGACGGTGTCCGCCCGAATGACCACTCCGGCTCCGGAGCGTTCCGGTCGTGCACCGTCCAACTGAAGCCAGCCGTCGAAGCCGGTGAAGCTCCCCCGGACCCGGGTCACCACGGCGTGCCGGGCGGCGAACCCGATGGTGCTGTGCGCCTGGTCGAACATCCATTCCCCGGAGAGCCCGGCCCGGGAGGGGTCGGCAACGAACGGCCGGGCGCCTGCGCCCGTCGGCGGGGCCGGCGACGGTGTCGGTTCGGTGTCGGCGGACCGTGCGTTGCGGAAGAGAGAACGGAGGACCATCAGATCTCCCGGTGAGGGTGCTTGACATCCGCATATGCGGCTTCAGGAGACCGCTATTCAACAGGTGTAGAGCGCATCAAAACGATCTTGTCCGGATTCTTTCTCAAGTTGAGATCTTCGGCGTGGGCCGGGGCCGGCGACGCGGCTGGGAGAGCCGCGACTTCGGCGGTCCGCCGTGAGCCGCGCCGGGGCCCGGGCGCGGACCCGGTGCGGGTCCCGCGCGGGCGGGCCTCAGCCCGCGCCACGGCGACGGCCTCCCCGGCGCCTCCCGCCGGAACGGCGCTTCAGCTGTTCCCGGTGTTCCCGGCGAGGAAGGCCTCCACCTCGTCGCGGCGGGCGAGGGAGGGCTGGGCACCCGCCCGTGTGGTGCTGATCGCCGCGGCGGCGCAGGCCCAGCGGGCGGACTGCTCGAGGGTGCGGCCCTCCGCGAGGGCGACGGCGAGCGCGCCGCAGAAGGAGTCACCGGCGGCGGTGGTGTCCACGGGCCGGACGGAGAAGGCGGGGACGTGCAGGTGCGAGGTGCCCTCGAGGAGGAGCACCCCGTCGCCGCCGAGCGTGACGATCACCGCGCCCGCACCGGTCAGCTTCCGGGCGGCGGCGGCGACCTCGTCGATCGTCTCCGGTACGGGCGTGCCGGTGAGGGCCGCCAGTTCCGTGCGGTTGGGGACCAGCACGTCGACGTGGGGCGGCGGGACGGCGCCGGCGACGGCGGGGGCCGGGTTGTACAGCACGATGCCGCCGGCCAGCCGTGCGGCGGCGTGGTTGGCCTCGTCCGGGACCTCCTGCTGGAGGACGGTCACGGCCGCCTTCCGCAGCACGTCCGCGGCGGCCTCGCAGTCGGCGGCGCTCAGGCGGGCGTTGGCACCGGGGCTGACGATGATGGTGTTCTCGCCGGCCGGGTCGACCGCGATCAGGGCGCGGCCGGTCGCCGTGTCCGGGGTGCGGGTGATGTGTGTGGTGTCCACGCCCTCCTCCCGGACGGCGCCGAGCATGACACCGGCCGCGTCGTCCTCGCCGACCCGGCCGACGAAGGCGACGCTCCCGCCGAGCCGGGCGGCGGCGACCGCCTGGTTGGCGCCCTTGCCACCGGGGTGCTGGGCGATGCCCCCGCCGAGGACCGTCTCGCCCGGCACCGGATGCTGGGGAACCGGTACGACGAGATCCAGGTTGAGGCTTCCGACGACTGCGATCACTGGTTTTCCTCTGAGGTGCGGGTACTGCCGGTGTCCTGCGCCGAGGCGGCGCGAGGTGCGCTGGAGGCGCGTACGACGAGTTCGGGGGCGAGCCGGACCGACCGTCGCGGCCCGTCCGGCTGTCCGTTCTGCTGCCCGGCCAGCCGGTGGCCGAGCAGGTGCGCGGCCTCGGTGGCCAGTGCGCGCACGGGCTGGCGGACGGTGGTCAGGGGCGGTTCGGCGAGGTCCGCCACGGGGACGTCGTCGAAACCGGTGACGGCGATCTCACCCGGGACGTCCACGCCGAGTTGCCGCAGCCGTCGCAGCGCACCGACCGCGATGAGGTCGTTGGCACAGACGATGGCGTCCGGCCGGGAGGGCAGGACCCGGTCCACCGCGGCCCGCCCCCACTCCAACGAGAAGTCGCCGAGTTCGACGCGGCCGGGGGCTTCCGCGTCCAGGGCGCCGGCCCCCGCCTTGTACGCCGCGAGCCGTTCGACCGCCGCCGAGGCGGTTCCGGCCGCGCCCACGAAGCACGGGCGACGGCGGCCGGTGGCGGCCAGGTGGTCCAGGACGAGTGCCATGCCGGCGGTGTTGTCGGTCGCGACCGAGTCGGCGACGCCGGGCCCGCAGCCGCGGTCCAGCAGCACCAGGGGCACGTGGGCCGCCGCCATCGCCACCGCCTCCCTGCTGTGCGTCTCGTCGACGGGGACGACCAGCAGGGCGTCGACCTGCCGGTCCAGCAGGGCGGTGATCCGGGCCGCCTCGGTCTCCGGGTCGTCGTCGCAGTCGGCGAACAGCACGGCGCGGCCCTCGGCGTGCAGCGCGTGCTCCACCTCCCGCACGAGGGAGGGGAAGAAGGGGTTGGTGATCTGCGGCAGGACGAGACCGATGGTGCCGGTGGCGCGGCTGCGCAGGGCGCGGGCGACCTGGTTGGGCCGGTAACCGAGACGGTCGGCCGCCTCCTTGACCCGGCGGGCGATCTCGGGCCCGACCGGACGGGTTCCGCCCAGCACCCGGGACACCGTGGCAACGGAGCAGCCCGACGCGTGAGCCACGTCCTTCAGTGTGACCTCGGCCACTGCCGAGCCCCCCTTCACTCGGTGCGACTCCGCTTCGCCCACCGGGCTCTCGCCAGGCGGGAAGCGGCCTTCCGGGACTGTTTCCGGCAAACGTTATCACCTGGGATTGCCGATCATCGGCCCGTCCGCGCGGAGTCGTGAGATATCGGTCATTGACAACTGCGGGTTCCATGAGGAACTTTTCTGGAGAACGTTTTCCCAAACCGTTTCCAAGGAGGTGCGCAATGTTCACCCCGATCGCCCCGATCGCCGCCGGCGCCGGTCGATCGCCCCGTGCCGCTGCCGTCCCTCCGGTGACGGAGACGGAGACGGCCACCACCACCGGCGCCGGGCGTACGAGCCGGCCCGCCCTCCGGTAGCAGCCCTCTTCGGCGCTCCAGAGATCCGCTTCACCCCCCCGTTCCACCCGTTCCACCCGTTCCACCTTGAGCAAAGGGGCTCCCGATGGCCAAAAAGATCATCCTCGACTGCGACCCCGGGCACGACGACGCCATCGCGATGCTGCTGGCGCACGGCAACCCGGACATCGACCTGGTCGCCGTCACGACCGTGGTCGGCAACCAGACGCTGGAGAAGGTGACCCGCAACGCCCTGTCCGTGGCGCGCATCGCCGGGATCACCGGCGTGCCCTTCGCCGCCGGCTGCCCGCGGCCTCTGGTGCGGGCCATCGAGACGGCCCCGGACATCCACGGCGAGACCGGTCTGGACGGACCGGAGCTGCCCGAACCGACGCTCGAGCTGGACCGCCGGCACGCCGTCGACCTCATCATCGACACGGTGATGTCGCACGAGCCCGGCGAGATCACCATCGTCCCGACGGCGGGCCTGACCAACATCGCCCTCGCCGCGCGCAAGGAGCCCCGCATCGTCGAGCGGGTCCGCGAGGTCGTCCTGATGGGCGGCGGCTACCACGAGGGCAACTGGAGCGCGGTCGCCGAGTTCAACATCATCATCGACCCCGAGGCCGCCCACATCGTCTTCAACGAGAGCTGGCCGGTCACCATGGTCGGTCTCGACCTGACGCACCAGGCCCTGGCGACGCCCGAGGTCGCCGAGAAGATCGCCGCGGTCGGCACCAAGCCCGCCAAGTTCGTCGGCGAGCTGCTGGACTTCTTCGGCGCCACCTACAAGGAGGCGCAGGGCTTCGAGCACCCGCCCGTGCACGACCCCTGCGCGGTCGCGTACGTGATCGACCCCTCCGTCATGACGGTGCGCAAGGCTCCCGTGGACGTCGAGCTCAGCGGCGGTCTGACCCTGGGCATGACCGTGACGGACTTCCGTGCCCCGGCTCCGGCCGACTGCCACACCCAGGTCGCGGTCGAGCTCGACCGCGAGCGGTTCTGGGACCTCGTGGTGGACGCCCTCGAGCGGATCGGTGACGTCGAGGCATGAGCGCACCCACCACTCTGAACCGGCCCGACGAGACGTCGGGCCGGCGCGCGACCCGCGTGGGCGTGCTGATGGTCGCACTCCTCGCGGCCTGTTTCGCCTTCCAGCTCAACGCGAGCATGCTCAGCCCCGCGCTGAAGAACATCGAGGAGAGCTTCGGGGCCAGCTCGGCCGAGATCGGGCTCACCCAGACCGCGTTCTTCACCTCGGCGGCCCTGTTCTCGCTCTTCCTGCCGAGGCTGGGCGACGTCATCGGCCGGCGCAAGGTCCTGGCCGGCATGCTGGCGCTCATGGCCATCGGCTGTGTCGTCGCCGCACTGGCGCCGAGCGTGCCCGTGCTGTTCGTCGGCCGCATCATCCAGGGTGTGTCCGGCCCGGTCGTCCCCCTCTGCCTGATCATGCTGCGGCAGGAGGTGCGCGAACCGAAGAAGTACGGCACCCTGCTGGGCGTGATCACCGCCGTCAACGGCGGCATCGCCGGTATCGACGCCCTCGCCGGCGGCTACCTCGCCGACAACTACGGCTTCCGGTCGGTCTTCTGGACGATGGCCGTCGTGGCGGTCCTCGCCGCCGTGATGGTCGCCACCCTGACCCCCGAGACCAAGGCGCCCAACGCGGACCGGATGGACTGGCCCGGTGTGGCACTCCTCGTCGTGTCCGTCGGCGCACTGCTCACCGCGCTGAACGAGGCCGGCAAGCTCGCCGACGCCAACTGGCTCCTCGTCGCCGTCCTCATCGTCGTCGGCGCGATCGCCTTCGCCCTGTTCTGGCGGACCGAGGACCGCAGCAGGCACCCGCTGGTCGCCACCCGGCACCTGAAGCAGCGCTCGACCTGGGCGACCCTGCTGACCACCCTGCTCACCATGACGGGCGTGTTCGCCGTCATGAACGGCCTGATCCCGGCACTCGCCCAGGACGGGAACGCCGGACTCGGCATGGGCGCCGAGCAGTCCGCGTGGTGGACCCTCACGCCGTACGCCCTGGCCGGCCTGGCCATGGGACCCCTTGCCGGCCGGCTCGCCGCCACCTTCGGGTACGGCCGCATCCTGCGGCTGGGGCTGATCGGAGCCGTGACGGGCGTGCTCCTGATGATCCTCACGGTCGACTCCCAGTCCCGCCCCATGCTGCTGCTGACCTCGATCCTGGTCGGCATCGCCTACGCGGGCGTGGCGAACATCGTGCTCAACGGGCTCGGCATCGTCCTGTCCCCCAAGGAGAACCCGGGCTTCCTGCCCGGCCTCAACGCGGGGGCGTTCAACCTCGGCGCCGGTCTCAGCTTCGCGCTGCTGTACGCGGTCAAGACCGCGGCCCTGCCGGACGACCCCACGTCGCCCGCCGACTACACCGCCGGCATGATCGCCGGAGTGGTCATCCTGGCCGCCGCCTTCGCGACGTCCTTCATGATCCCGAAGCCGGTGGAGGCCGAAGCGCGCGACGACTGAGTCAGCCCTTCCGGTACCGCCGCGACCCGGCGGTGGTCCGGTCCGGCGATCTGACGACGGCCTGCGGCACGGGCCCGGGGATTCCTCCCGGGTTCCGTGCCGCGGGCCGTTCGCCGTTCGCCCGCCGGGGGCCGGCCCCCGTGGCGGGCCCGCGTGCGTTCACGACGTCCGACATCTCGAACTCGTCCCACATCTTGATACGCGTCGACTGGTGAGTGAGATGTCTGGGAACCTTGAACCGCCTGTACCGTACACGCGTCCTTCCTCCGGGAAGGCGCCTGCCGTCGGACGGGCCGTCGGCGTTACCCCGTCGGCGTCTGTTCTCCGCCCTCGTGCGAAAGACCGAGAAATGCCCGCACCAGCCACCAGTCCAGCCCCGGCGCCCGTCAACTCGCGGTCCCGTGTCCTCGTCGCGAGCCTCATCGGCACGACGATCGAGTTCTACGACTTCTACATCTACGCGACCGCCGCCGTCCTGGTCTTCCCCGCGCTCTTCTTCCCGAACAGCGACCCGACCACCGCGCTGCTGTCGTCCTTCGCGGTGTTCGGCGCCGCCATGGTCGCCCGTCCGATCGGCGCCGTCGTCTTCGGGCACCTCGGCGACCGGCTCGGCCGCAAGGGCACGCTGGTGGCCTCGCTCCTCACCATGGGCATCGCCACCTTCCTCATCGGCGTACTGCCCACCTACGAGCAGGCCGGCTGGATCGCCACCGCGCTGCTGGTGCTGATGCGGCTCGCCCAGGGCTTCGCGCTGGGCGGTGAGTGGAGCGGCGCCGCGCTGGTCGCGACGGAGAACGCCCCGAAGAACAAGCGCGCCCTCTACGGCACGTTCCCGCAGCTGGGTGCCCCGCTCGGCTTCATCATCGGCAACGGCCTCTTCCTGATCATCGGCGCGCTGCTGCCGTCCGCCGCGGGCGCCGACCCGTCGCAGCCCTCCGAGGCCTTCCTGAGCTGGGGCTGGCGCATTCCGTTCCTGTTCTCGGCCGTGATGGTCGTGATCGGCCTGTGGGTGCGGATGCGCCTGGTCGAGGCTCCGGTCTTCTCCAAGACCCGTGAGGCCGGGCTGGTGCGGAAGCTGCCGCTGGCCACCGTCTTCCGCAACCACTGGAAGCAGCTGGTCCTCGGCACCTTCTTCATGCTGGCCACCTACGTGCTCTTCTACCTGATGACCACGTTCTCGCTGAGCTACGGCCGGACCGCGACGGACGCCGCCGTGCCCGGCCTGGGGTACAGCTACACCACCTTCGTCCTGATGATGATCTTCGGGGTGCTGTTCTTCGCCGCGTTCACCCTGATCTCCGGCCCGCTCGCCGACAAGTACGGCCGTCGCGCCACCCTGATCTGGGTCACCGCCGCGATCCTGGTCTTCGGTCTGGTGTGGGTGCCGCTGATCGGCATGGGCACGCTCGGCGTGGTGCTGTGGCTGGTGCTCGGCTTCACGCTGATGGGCATGACCTTCGGCCCGATGGGCGCGCTGCTGCCGGAGCTGTTCCCGACGAGCGTGCGCTACACCGGCTCCGGCATCTCGTACAACGTCAGCTCGATCCTCGGTGCGGCCGTCGCCCCGTTCATCGCGGTGGCGCTGTGGGAGGCCGCCGACGGCTCGCCGTGGCTGGTCGGCGTCTACCTCTCCGCGATGTCACTGCTGACCCTGGTCTCGCTGCTGATCGGCAAGGAGACGAAGGACACCGCCCTCGACGAGGGCGAGGCCCCCGCCACCGCCGACCGGGACGAGGTCCCCGCCGCCACCGCAGTGCCCTGAACCGCCCGGCGTTCCACTGCGGCCTCCTTCCCCCTTCTCCGGGGAAGGGGGCCGCGGTGTTTTCTGTGCGGTCTCCGCCGGGCGGGGCCGTGGACGCACGAAAAAGGGCCACGACCATAAGGTCGAAGCCCTTGCATCCGTGTCTTCACTGCGAGTGTCCGAGGGGGGACTTGAACCCCCACGCCCGATAAAGGGCACTAGCACCTCAAGCTAGCGCGTCTGCCATTCCGCCACCCGGACCAGGTGTGTACCGCCTTGTCAGGGGCGTTCCCCTCGGCGACGTGGACAACCATACCAAGGTTTCGCAGTGCCTTTCACCTGCGTTTCCGTGCCCCGGGCAGGGGTCCGTCCGGACCTGCCCGGGGCACGGGGTTCGTCAGGGCATGAGGTGGTACTCCGGGAAGTTGCCGGGCAGCCGCTCCTCCGCCGGGCCCTGCGTCACGGCGCGGACCAGCAGCTCGCCGCCGACGAAGGCGCCGCGCCAGGAGGCGCCGAACCCGCCGAACAGTTCGTCCCGGTCACCGCGGGAGCGCGGGGTGCCGTGGCCGACCTTGAAGGCGCGGATCTGCGGGGCGAGCCGGTCGTAGGTGGCCCGGTCGTCCGTGGACAGCGTGGCCACCAGCGCGCCGTTGGACGCGTTCATGGCGGCCAGCAGTTCCGCCTCGGTGTCGACCAGGACGATCGTGTCGACCGGCCCGAACGGCTCCGCGTGGTACAGCGGTGAGGACGGTGGCGGGTCCAGCAGCGTGACGGGCTGGACGTACGCCGAGGTGTCCTGGCCGGGCAGGAAGCGGGCGTCCGCCTCGTCGCCGTGGTGCAGCGGTACGGCACCGCGGTCGACGGCCTCGGTGACCTGGTCGCGCAGTTCCTTCGCCTTGGCCGCGTTGATCATCGGCCCGAAGTCCAGCCGCGGGTGGGGGTCGTCGGGGTGCTCCACGGCGAGCGGGTGGCCGATCCTGAGCGTGCGCACCGCGGGGAGGTACGCGGCCAGGAACTCGTCGAAGAGCTGTCGCTGGACGACGAAGCGCGGATACGCCGTGCAGCGCTGCTTGCCGTAGTCGAAGAGCTTGGGGACGACCGCCGCGAGCGCGTCCCAGTCCGAGTGGTTCCAGATGCCCCAGGTGTTGAGTCCTTCCTGTTCGAGGACGTGCCGCTTGCCGAGGTCGGCGACGGCCGTGGCCACCGCCGCGCCGGTGTCGCGACCGCCGACGAAGGAGACGCAGCCGATCTCGGGCGCCCGCACCAGCGCCTCGGACAGCTCGCCCCCGCTGCCGCTGACGAGGGTGACGGGGATCCCCTCGCGGGCGGCGAGCGCCGAGGCCAGGGTCAGACAGGCGACGCCGCCGTCGGTCGGGGTCTTGGCGATGACCGCGTTGCCCGCCAGCGCCTGGACCAGCAGGGCGTGGACGAGCACGCTCATCGGGTAGTTCCAGCTCGCGATGTTGGACACCGGCCCGTCCAGCGGGGCCCGGCCGGCGACCATGGCGTCGATGCCGTCGACGTACCAGCGCACGCCGTCGATGGCCCGGTCGACGTCCGCCTGGGCCAGCCGCCAGGGTTTGCCGATCTCCCAGACGAGGAGGAGGGCGAGCAGTTCGCGGTGTTCGGTGAGGGCGTCCAGGGTGGCGGCGACGCGGGCGCGGCGTTCCGGCAGCGGGACATGCCGCCAGGCGCGGTGCTGGTCCAGCGCGGCGCGTACGGCGTCCTGGGCGGTGGCCCGGTCCAGGCGCGGCGGGCCGATGACGGGGCTGCCGTCGACGGGGCTGACGGCGGGCAGCGTGCTGCCGTCGGCCTGCCAGGCGGCGTTCCAGAGGTTGAGGACGCGGTCGTCCCGGAAGGCCTCGGGGGCGACGGCGAGGCAGCGCTGCCAGGCGTCGGTCCAGGAGGTTCCGGCTTTGAGGGTGAGGGTGGATGCCATGCGGTTCTCTCCGCTCTCGGTGCACAGTCGAGAGGAGGGGGCCCGGGGGGCCGCCCTTGGCTGGGGTTCGCTCTGGGTCACCGTCCGGCTTCGAGGACGGCGAGTACGTGTCGTGCCGTTTCCGTGGGTGTGCCACCCACCCGGACGCCGACGGCTTCCAGGGCGTCCTGCTTCGCCTGTGCCGTGCCCGAGGAGCCGGAGACGATCGCGCCCGCATGGCCCATGGTACGGCCCTCCGGTGCGGTGAAGCCCGCGATGTAGGCGACGACCGGCTTGGTGACGTGCTCGCCGATGTAGGCGGCCGCGCGTTCCTCGGCGTCGCCGCCGATCTCACCGATGAGGACGACGACGTCGGTGTCGGGGTCGTCCTGGAAGGCGGCGAGGCAGTCGATGTGGGTGGTGCCGACGACGGGGTCCCCGCCGATGCCGACACAGGTCGAGAAGCCGATGTCCCGCAGCTCGTACATGAGCTGGTAGGTGAGCGTGCCGGACTTGGAGACCAGTCCGATGCGGCCCGGCTTGGTGATGTCGGCGGGGATGATGCCGGCGTTGGACTGTCCGGGGGTGATCAGGCCGGGGCAGTTGGGGCCGATGACCCGGGTGCCCTTCTGCCGTGCGTACGTGGTGAAGGCGACGGAGTCGTGGACGGGGATGCCCTCGGTGATGACGACGGCGAGGCCGATGCCGGCGTCGGCCGCCTCCAGGACGGCGGCCTTGGCGTGGGCGGGCGGTACGAAGACCACGGTGACATCGGCTCCGGTCGCCCGCATGCCGTCGGCGACCGATCCGAAGACGGGCACGACCCGCTCGTCGAAGTCGACGGTCCGGCCTGCCTTTCGCGGGTTGACTCCGCCGACGACGTTCGTGCCGGCGGCGAACATCCGCCGGGTGTGCTTCATGCCCTCGCCGCCGGTCATGCCCTGGACGAGGACCTTGCTCTCCTTGGTGAGGTGGATCGCCATGTCCGGTCTCCTCAGGCTGTGGTGGCGAGTCGGGCCGCGCGGCCGGCGGCGCCGTCCATCGTGGTGGCCTGTTCGACCAGCGGGTGAGCGCGGTCGTCGAGGATGGCGCGGCCCCGGGCCGCGTTGTTGCCGTCGAGGCGCACGACGAGCGGTTTGGTCAGCCGGACGGTGTCCAGGGCGCGGACGATGCCGTCGGCCACCGCGTCGCAGGCGGTGATGCCGCCGAAGACGTTGACGAAGACGGATTTCACGGCCGGGTCGGAGAGGATGACGGACAGTCCGTCCGACATGATCTGCGCCGACGCCCCGCCGCCGATGTCGAGGAAGTTGGCGGGGCGGGCCCCGCAGCCGGCGACGACGTCGAGGGTCGACATGACCAGGCCGGCGCCGTTGCCGATGATGCCGACCTCGCCGTCCAGTTTGACGTAGTTGAGGCCCTTCGCCGCCGCGGCCGCCTCCAGCGGGTCGTCGTGGGCCGAGTCCTCCGCTCCCCACCGGGCCTGCCGGAAGCGGGCGTTGTCGTCGAGGGTGACCTTGCCGTCGAGGGCCATGATCCGTCCGTCGCGCGTGCGGACGAGCGGGTTGACCTCGACGAGCAGGGCGTCCTCGCGGACGAGGACCTTCCAGAGCCGGACGAGGACGTCGACGGTCTGCGGCGGGAGGCCCGCCGCCTCGGCGATGCGGGCCGCGGTCGCCGAGGTGACGCCCTCGGCGGGGTCGACGGGGATGCGCGCGACGGCCTCGGGGCGGGTGGCGGCGACCTCCTCGATGTCCATGCCGCCCTCGGCGGAGGCGATGGCGAGGAAGCGGCCGGCGGCGCGGTCCAGGACGTAGGAGACGTAGAACTCGTCCTCGATCTCCACGGGCTGGGCCAGCATGACCTTGCCGACCGTGTGTCCCTTGATGTCCATGCCGAGGATCTGGCGTGCCGTCAGTTCGGCGGCGGCCGGGTCGGCGGCGATCTTCACTCCGCCCGCCTTGCCGCGTCCGCCGGTCTTGACCTGTGCCTTGACGACGACGCGGCCGCCGAGGCGGCGGGCGATCGCGCGGGCTTCCTTGGGCGCGTCGGTGACCTCGGCCTTCGGCACCACGATGCCGTGTTCCTCGAAGAGTTGCCTTGCCTGGTGTTCGTACAGGTCCATCTCGGCTCCTGTCTGCGCATGTCTGCGAAGTCGCCGGAAGGTCGCTGGGAGAAGCCGGGGTCCGGCGGGGGAAAAGTGCCGCACACCCCCTGGACACCACTCAGGGGATGCGGGATAACAAGCTTCATACAGTATTCGTCGACTGTATGCAATGTACTGCGAGAGCGGTACGCGAGCAGTACGCGAGAGCGTTCCCACCCCCTATGAAGGGACAGGACTTCGCCATGCCCGACGACACACAGGACCTGATCTCCGGCGGTCACCTCGTCGCCAAGGCCCTCAAGGCCGAGGGCGTCGACCGCATCTACACGCTGTGCGGCGGCCACATCATCGACATCTACGACGGCTGCGTGGACGAGGGCATCGAGGTCGTCGACGTACGCCACGAACAGGTGGCCGCGCACGCGGCCGACGGCTACGCACGGATCACCGGCAAGCCCGGCTGCGCGGTCGTCACCGCGGGCCCCGGCACCACCGACGCCGTCACCGGCGTCGCCAACGCCTTCCGCGCCGAGTCGCCGATGCTGCTGATCGGCGGTCAGGGAGCCCTGACCCAGCACAAGATGGGGTCCCTGCAGGACCTGCCGCACGTCGACATGATGAACCCCATCACCAAGTTCGCGGCGACCGTGCCGGACACGGCGCGCGCGGCGGACATGGTGTCGATGGCCTACCGCGAGTGCTACCACGGCGCGCCCGGCCCCTCCTTCCTGGAGATCCCGCGCGACGTACTGGACGCCAAGGTCCCGGCGTCCGCGGCACGCGTGCCGCGGCAGGGCGCCTACCGCGCCTCGACGCGCTCGGCCGGCGACCCCGAGGCCGTCGAGAAGCTCGCCGACCTGCTGACGCACGCCGAGAAACCGGCGATCCTGCTCGGCAGCCAGGTGTGGACCACCCGGGGCACCGAGGCGGCCACCGAACTCGTCCGCACCCTCAACATCCCCGCCTACATGAACGGCGCGGGACGCGGCACCCTGCCGCCCGGCGACCCGCACCACTTCCAGCTGTCGCGCCGGTACGCCTTCTCCAACGCCGACGTCATCGTGATCGTCGGCACGCCCTTCGACTTCCGCATGGGCTACGGCAAGCGGCTCTCCCCCACTGCGACCGTCGTGCAGATCGACCTCGACTACCGCACCGTCGGCAAGAACCGCGACATCGACCTCGGCATCGTCGGCGACGCGGGGCTGGTGCTGAAGTCGGTGACCGAGGCGGTGTCCGGAAGGATCAACGGCGGTGCCTCCAAGCGCAAGGAGTGGCTGGACGAGCTGCGCGCGGCCGAGCAGACCGCGCTGGAGAAGCGGCTGCCGCAGCTCAGGTCGGACGCCTCCCCCATCCACCCCTACCGGCTGGTCAGCGAGATCAACGACTTCCTCACCGAGGACTCGATCTACATCGGGGACGGCGGCGACATCGTCACCTTCTCCGGGCAGGTCGTCCAGCCCAAGTCGCCCGGCCACTGGATGGACCCGGGCCCGCTGGGCACCCTCGGCGTCGGTGTCCCCTTCGTGCTCGCGGCCAAGCAGGCGCGGCCCGACAAGGAGGTCGTCGCCCTCTTCGGCGACGGCGCCTTCTCCCTGACCGGCTGGGACTTCGAGACCCTCGTCCGCTACGACCTGCCCTTCGTCGGCATCGTCGGCAACAACTCCTCGATGAACCAGATCCGTTACGGCCAGGCCGCCAAGTACGGCAAGGAGCGGGAGCGGATCGGCAACACCCTCGGCGACGTCCCGTACGACCAGTTCGCGCGGATGCTGGGCGGTCACGGCGAGGAGGTCCGCGACCCCGCCGACATCGGCCCCGCGCTGCGCCGGGCCCGCGAGTCGGGCAAGCCGTCCCTGATCAACGTCTGGGTGGACCCGGACGCGTACGCCCCCGGAACCATGAACCAGACGATGTACAAGTGAGGTGCACGCCATGACCGCCAAGGCACTTGACGGCATCCGCGTCCTGGACATGACGCACGTCCAGTCCGGGCCCTCCGCCACCCAGTTGCTGGCCTGGCTCGGCGCGGACGTCGTCAAACTGGAGGCCCCGACCGGGGACATCACGCGCACACAGCTGCGCGACCTCCCGGACGTCGACTCCCTCTACTTCACGATGCTCAACTGCAACAAGCGGAGCATCACCCTCAACACCAAGACCGAGCGCGGCAAGGAGATCCTCACCGAGCTGATCCGGCGCTCGGACGTCATGGTCGAGAACTTCGGACCAGGTGCCGTCGACCGGATGGGCTTCACCTGGGACCGCATCAAGGAGATCAATCCACGGATCGTCTACGCCTCCATCAAGGGGTTCGGCGAGGGCCCGTACACCGCCTTCAAGGCGTACGAGGTCGTCGCGCAGGCCATGGGCGGGTCGATGTCGACCACCGGTTTCGAGGACGGACCGCCGTTGGCGACGGGGGCCCAGATCGGGGACTCGGGCACGGGCATCCACGTGGTGGCGGGCATCCTCGCCGCGCTGTTCCAGCGGGAGCACACCGGGCGCGGGCAGCGGGTGAACGTGGCCATGCAGCACGCGGTGCTCAACCTCTGCCGGGTGAAGCTGCGCGACCAGCAGCGCCTGACCCATGGTCCGCTCGCCGAATACCCCAACGAGGACTTCGGCGACGAGGTTCCCCGGTCCGGGAACGCCTCCGGCGGCGGACAGCCCGGCTGGGCGGTCAAGTGCGCGCCGGGCGGGCCGAACGACTACGTGTACGTGATCGTGCAGCCCGTCGGCTGGAAGCCGATCAGTGAGCTGATCGGCCGGCCGGAGCTGGCCGAGGACCCCGAGTGGGCGACACCGGAGGCTCGGTTGCCCCAGCTCAACAAGATGTTCCAGCTGATCGAGGAGTGGTCCTCGACGCTGCCCAAGTGGGAGGTGCTGGAGCGGCTGAACGCGCACAACATCCCGTGCGGGCCGATCCTGTCCACCAAGGAGATCATCGAGGACCCCTCGCTGGCCGCGAACGAGATGGTCGTCACCGTCCCGCACCCCGAGCGCGGCGAGTTCGTCACCGTCGGCAGCCCGCTGAAGCTCTCCGACTCCCCCGTCGACGTGGTCGCCTCCCCGCTGCTCGGCGAGCACAACGAAGAGGTGTTCGTCGGCGAGCTCGGGATCGGCGACGAGGAACTGCGTCTGCTCAAGTCGAACGGAGTGATCTGAGTGATGGCCGAGGACCGCACGCTCCGGGTGCGCGAGCTGCTCGACGCGGTGCGCGCCGACGGGCGCACCGCCCTCACCGCGCCCGAGGGCAAGGTGCTGGCGGACGCGTACGGGATCGCCGTACCGGGTGAGGAGTTGGCGACGGACGTCGAGGAGGCCGTGGCGTACGCGGCACGGTTCGGCGGGCCCGTCGTGATGAAGATCGTCTCGCCGGACATCCTGCACAAGACCGATGCCGGCGGTGTGATCGTCGGCGTGGAGGGCTCGGCCGACGTGCGGGCGGCGTTCTGCCGGATCGTGGAGAACGCGCGCGCCTACGACCCCGCCGCCCGGATCGACGGTGTGCAGGTGCAGGAGCTGCTGCCGCAGGGGCAGGAGGTCATCGTCGGCGCGGTCACCGATCCGACGTTCGGGAAGGTGGTGGCGTTCGGTCTCGGCGGTGTGCTCGTCGAGGTGCTCAAGGACGTCACCTTCCGGCTCGCGCCGGTGGAGGCCGACGAGGCGCTGTCGATGCTGGACTCGATCCGGTCGGCGGAGATCCTGCGCGGGGTGCGCGGCCGGGAGGGCGTGGACCGGTGGGCGGTCGCCGAGCAGATCCGCCGGGTGTCGGAACTCGTCACGGACTTCCCGGAGATCGCCGAGGTGGACCTCAACCCGGTGATCGCCACCCCGGACGGGGCCGTCGCCGCGGACATCCGCGTGATCCTGTCCACCGAGCCGCCCAGGGAACGCCGCCGGTACTCGCGCGAGGAGATCCTGACCTCGATGCGGCGGCTGATGCAGCCGCGTTCGGTGGCCGTGATCGGCGCCTCCAACGAGGCGGGCAAGATCGGCAACTCGGTGATGCGCAACCTCGTCGACGGCGGTTTCGCCGGGGAGATCCATCCGGTGAACCCCAAGGCCGATGACATTCTGGGCCGCAAGGCGTACAAGAGTGTCACGGACGTCCCCGGTGAGGTGGATGTGGCGGTCTTCGCGATCCCCGCCAAGTTCGTGGCCGCGGCGCTGGAGGAGGTGGGGCGCAAGAAGATCCCGAACGCCGTCCTCATCCCCTCCGGGTTCGCCGAGACCGGTGAGCACGAACTCCAGGACGAGATCGTGGCGATCGCCGAGCGGCACGGCATCCGGCTGCTCGGGCCCAACATCTACGGCTACTACTCGACCTGGCAGGACCTGTGCGCCACGTTCTGCACGCCGTACGACGTCAAGGGCGGGGTCGCGCTGACCTCGCAGTCGGGCGGCATCGGGATGGCCATCCTGGGCTTCGCCCGCACCACCAGGACGGGTGTGTCGGCGATCGTCGGGCTGGGCAACAAGTCGGACCTGGACGAGGACGACCTGCTGACCTGGTTCGGGGAGGACCCGCGCACCGACTGCATCGCCATGCACCTGGAGGACCTCAAGGACGGGCGGGCGTTCGTGCGGGCCGCGCGGGAGACCGTGCCGAAGAAGCCGGTCGTGGTGCTGAAGGCGGGGCGTACGGCGGCGGGCGCGAAGGCCGCGGGCTCGCACACCGGCGCCCTGGCGGGTGACGACGCCGTGTACGACGACATCCTGCGGCAGGCCGGCGTGATCCGCGCGCCGGGCCTGAACGACATGCTCGAGTACGCGCGCGCGTTGCCGGTGCTGCCCACCCCGAAGGGCGACAACGTCGTGATCATCACGGGGGCGGGCGGCAGCGGGGTGCTGCTGTCGGACGCGGTGACGGACAACGGGCTGTCGCTGATGGAGATCCCGCCGGATCTGGACGCGGCGTTCCGGGCGTTCATCCCGCCGTTCGGGGCGGCCGGCAACCCGGTGGACATCACCGGGGGCGAGCCGCCGTCGACGTACGAGGCGACGATCCGGCTGGGTCTCGAGGACCCGCGCATCCACGCGCTGGTCCTCGGTTACTGGCACACGATCGTCACGCCTCCCATGGTGTTCGCGGAGCTCACCGCGCGGGTGGTGGCCGAGTTCCGCGAACGGGGCATCGAGAAGCCGGTGGTGGCGTCGCTCGCGGGTGACGTGGAGGTCGAGGAGGCGTGCCAGTACCTCTTCGAGCGGGGGGTCGTGGCGTACCCGTACACGACCGAGCAGCCGGTGGCCGTGCTCGGTGCGAAGTACCGCTGGGCGCGTGCGGCGTCAAAGCTGGGGGCCGAAGGCCCCTCCGACAGGGCGGTGGCGGGCGACGGGCGGGATGTTGGGGGGCGGTTCATGAGGTGAGTGAACCGGGGGGCCGGCCGACGGTGCGCGTCGGCCGGCCCCGGGACCCGAACGCGCACGAAAGGCATTGGACAGGGGGCGCTGGCCAGAACTTTCGACGCAAGGGGTGCAACACGACATGACAACGACTGATCTACGCAATTCGGTTCCCTACCGGGAGGTGGCGGACGCGAACGGACGCGTCTACCGCCTCGGTGAGACCGACGTCGACATCATGGGCCGCAAACGCAAGTGGATGGTCATCCTGCCGTGGGTCGGCATGATGGGCATCAGCTCGGCGGAGTACGCGTTCGCGTCGGCCGAGGACACCCTGCACACGGCTCACTCGTGGAGCAGCGCGCACATCTTCTGGATGCTGGGGGTCTGGGTCTTCTTCCAGGCGGCGGTGGCCTTCCCGGCGGGCAAGCTGCGGGAGAGCGGCCGGCTGCCGGCCCGCTGGGCGATGATGTGCGGTGCGGTGGGCACCCTGCTGGGCTATCTCTCGCTCGCCTTCGCACCGCATGTGATCGTCGCGTATCTCGGCTTCGGCATGTTCAGCGGTATGGGCGCCGGCATGGTGTACGCGACCTGCGTGAACATGGTCGCCAAGTGGTATCCGGAGCGCAAGGGCGGCAAGACCGGCTTCGTGAACGGCGGTTTCGCCTACGGTTCGGTGCCGTTCGTCTTCATCTTCACCGGCTTCATGGACCTCACCAACTTCCGGTGGGTGCTGGTCTCCGTGGGTGTGTTCCTGGCCGGTGTGGTGGCGGTGTCCGGCTACTTCTTCAAGGACCCGCCGAAGAACTGGTGGCCGGCCGACATCGATCCGCTGAAGAAGCCGACCGACGCGCGCACCCGGCGCGCGCTGGAGAAGAACCCGCCGGCCGTGCACCAGTACACCCCCATGGAGGCGTGGCGCACCGGCCGGGTGGCGCTGATGTGGTTCTGCCTGCTGTGCACCTCGGGCGTGAACATCTTCGGCATCGCCTTCCAGGTGCCCTTCGGTGACGACGCGGGCTTCGCCGGAGGCATCGTGGCGACCGCCATGTCCCTGAAGGCGATCGTCAACGGCACCGGCCGCGGTGTCATCGGCTGGCTCTCCGACCGTTACGGGCGCAAGCAGTGCCTGATCTTCGTCTGCATCGTCCTCGGTCTGTCCCAGTACGGCATCCTGGTCTCCGGGAACATCGGGAACCTGCCGCTGTTCCTGGTGTTCTCGTCCATCTCCGGTTTCGGCGGCGGCGCCATCTTCCCCATGTTCGCCGCGCTCACCGCCGACTACTTCGGTGAGAACAACAACGCCACCAACTACGGCCTGGTGTACTCCTCGAAGCTGGTCTCCGGTCTGCTCGGGTCCGGTATGGGCGCCGTCGTGGTGGCCGCCTGGGACTACGCCGGCGCGTTCGTCCTCGCCGGTTCGATCTCCCTGTTCGCCGGTTTCGTGGCCGTGTTCCTGCACCCCCCGGGCCGGCCGAAGGCCCGCATCACCCCGAACCCGCGGCCGCTCGGTGACGAGACTGCGTGAGCCCGCGGACCGCCGGAGCCGCACACCGTCCCTGTTTCACGACACCGGCACCGACACCGGCACGAGAGCTCCGTCCACACGGACCGGGCGGCACCGGCGAGCGCCCGCCCCGCGTTCCGGCCCTGTGCGCCGTCCTGGCTCATGTTCCGCGATCGCGTTCGATCGCGCCGTAGGCGAGGCGGTAGTAGCCGGAGCCTTCGAAGAA